>NZ_JAFBBG010000002.1 GCF_016907055.1 Paracholeplasma morum | reverse complement strand
TGACAGGGGATTTCAATACACGAGCAGATCATTTAAAAATCTATTAGATAAACACAATATGGTGCAAAGTATGTCTAGAGTAGGTAAGTGTATTGATAATGGACCAATCGAGAACTTATGGGGCATCATCAAATCTGAAATGTATTATTTAGAAACGTTTGATTCATCAGAAAAACTCACAAAAGCAATTAAAGATTACATTAAGTTCTATAATCATGAAAGAATACAACGTAAATTAAAAAGCCATACACCTTTAGAATATAGGTATATGGCCATCTAATTTTATATTATTTACCGTGTCTACTTGACAAGAGGCTGTTCACATCCTTTCGGACATGTCCTTTTTAAAAGTTTGAAAATTATGCAGCTGCGTAAGTGATTTCGATGGATGTGATCCAAAGTTGTCCAGACTTACTGCCTGTTGTAGCATTTTTCACTGAGAATGATGTAATATCTAATGCACTATATTCAAGAGTTTGACTTGAAACTTTAGTGGAGTCTAGATTGATTACTTCTGAACCTAGTGTTAGTACACCAGCTGTTTCGCCAGCAACATGGTTGCTACCTGCGCCAAATGTAATTTTGACTGAAACGATTCTTTGTCCACCTAAAGTAGAAATAGTTAAAATATTACCGTTTCCAGTAGATCTGTCTGCATATAATCTGATTGAACCATCTGCATTTAGACCAATAATATTATTATAACTACCAGCTTTGTTAGATGTTACGTCAAAGATAGTTTCGCTTAATCCAATAGTTGTAGCATTATTACCTGGAGAAACCATGTTTGTGCTAGTTCCGCTGTAAGATGTTGTAACAACAGTACCTTCAACAGCAGGTAATGAGCCTAGAGTAACTTCGATTTCAACTTCAACAGCTGCTTCTTCACCTAAAGTAAGTGTAGCAACTAATGTAACTACTACTTGACCTTCAGAAGGCATTGTAACTGTTTTAGCTACTAAATCGATTAATGAATTGTTAGCACCTTCTGCATCTTTGAATGCATAAGCAATTGCTGAACCATTAGCGCCTAAAGCTGGAAGTTCGATTGCACCTGCTGCAGTTAAAGCGATATCTTTAATTGCTGCTGCGTCTGCTGCTAATTTAGCTGCATTATCTTGTGGTGTAACTGTAACTTTTAATACATTAAGAGCTAATAATTGTGGATTGTTAAACCAACCAACAACTGCTGTAACTTCAGCAATTTCACCAACAACTAATTTGTCTAGTTCTGCTTTAGCTTCAGTAGTTAATACAACTCTATCATCCCATCTCAATTCGATAGTTTTGCTTGAAGCAACTTGAGTTAAGATAATTGAAACTGTGTTGTATGTAGCATCTTTACTTGGAGTAGTGGTTCTTGATGTAACGCTCATTCCTTTCAATTCAACTAGTGATGATTGTACTGAGATTAAACCTGTTGCTGATAATTCTAATGCATCTGCATTAATTGGAGCAATTGCATCACCAGCACCTTTGGCAGTTACTTTTGTAGGCTTAACTTGAACTAGTCCGTTGTATGAATCTGTAGCTCCGATTACTTCAACTTTCTTACCCTTATTTGCAACTAATGCAGCGTGTAGGTCAGATGATGAATCGATACGTACTACAAGAGAATCTGTTCCGTTAGAAACATACACGTTTCCACGTCCATCATATTCAAAGACTGTAGCTTCAAAGCGAACTTGTGCGCCTTTTGCTGAATCAATAACTTCTTTAACTGTCTTAACAGGAAGTTCACCAACGTTAATGTTAATCTTAACTGTTTCAGCTGGTAAGTCTTTAAGTGTAATAACTGCTGTTAATTCAACTTTAGTTACAACACCATCAACTGGTGTAACAACACCTGTAGTTGAGTTGATAACTGATTCATTATTAGATGACCATGCTACTGATGCACCATGGATTGATTTAACTAAATCTAATGTTGTAGCTTCAACAACGTCAGCTGGTTGTGATTTTTCAACAACTGCTTTAGCTGCTGCTAATGCTTCTGCATCTGTATCGAATGCAACTACGATGTCTGTAACGTCATCGAAGAATAATCCGTACCATACATATCTATCAGATCTGAAACCATACATTAAGAAGTCGATAGTGACAGTCTTACCATTTAATTCAGCAAACGCTTCAGAATTTGATTGGTAATAAATGTTTGATACATACTTAGTAGCGTATTGAATAGCTTTACCACCATCAAGTTTGCTAATAACTGTTTCGCCTTCATAGTCAGTTGGAACTAACCAGTACTTGTAGCTTGAAGTTGCGCCTTCTTGAGCGTCGACTAAGACTTTCGCAGTGAATCTTGTGTATTCATAGAACACTTGTAGTTCACTTGGATTAGTTGGTAATGATAATCCATCGATTAAATCATTATAATCAACTTGAGTTGCAGCTAAATCGGCAACTACTTCAGTAGATTCAACAAATGTTAATACGTTTGGTGCATAGTTCGCTAATTGTCCTGCGCTGTAGTAAATGTCAAATTCGCCTTCAACGTCATAAACTTTACCAGGAACTAAGCTATTATAAATAACTTTGCCTCTATCGAATACATAAAGAATGTCTGTACCATCATGTAAGAAAATACCATCGTTGATCTTACCTAATACTTTAACACCTTTAACTTTTACATATTCGCCGTCTTTAGCTCTTCCATCACCAGTGTATAGATCACCAATGGTTTCAAATACTCTACTTGGCTTGTAAGAAAGAACTTTAAATTCTACATCTTTAGTTACAGTAACGCCTTCATGAGTAATAGAAGCAGTCATTGTAACAACTAAGTCAGGTTGTCCTAAAGCTGGTCTTACAACTTTACCATCAACACCCATTGTTTCTGGATGTGAAGAAGTCCATACGATTGTATAAGTTACATCTTCATATTTTACTGATGTTTGTAAAGTTTGGTTTGCAGTAATACCATCAGTAGATACGTCTGATGTGAATGCAGCACCTAAGTTAACTGCTTCAGTTAATGTTTGTTGAACAGTCTTTGGCATACCTTTAACGAATGCGAAGAATTCAACTACTACAGCTTCACCTTTAACTGTGATTGTGGCAGTTAATTTAACAGCTTGTCCACCATCTTTAGTATAAGCAGGTCTTGTAATCTTACCATCAACTGCGATTAAAGCAGTGTTGGCAGATGCCCAAGTAACAGAGAACCCAGAAATAGTAGAAACTAATTCTAAGTCTGCAATAACTTCATAATTAACGTCGCCAATAGTGTCAGCATAAACAGCTTGTAATGCAGCAGTTGCAGCATCTTTTTCTGCTTGTGTTGGGCCTTCTACGGCTTTAACGGTAATTTTAAATTCTTTACTTTCAGTTTTACCATCAAAAGTTAAAGTTGCAGTTAGTGTTACTACTGTATCACTTGCTGGTCTTGTAACTTTACCTGCGGCACTTAACACAGCTGTGTTATTTGATGCCCAAGTAATGGTAACTTCTCCTACTTTAGCAGGAAGTGTTGGTAAATCCTTAGTTACAGCTGAAATGCTGTCTCCTGATGCGTAAGTGATTGTTAAATCAGCAACGGCATCTTTTAAAGTGGTATCTGTTTTACCACAAGCAGCTAACATTACTACGCTTAGTAACGCTAACAACATCGTCAATCGTTTAAATCCGATTTTCATACTTCTCCTCCTATATTTTTTATTGAATAATCAATAATTAAAAACCTTAGTTCCCGAGAATCTTTTTAGCTTCATCTACTGCTTGTTGAATTGCAATGTTAATTACGTTAGGGTTAGTTGCTAACATAACTTGGTTGAACGCAACCCCTACTGCAGTTCTTGAAGTAGATGAACCTACGAATGCTTGGTCGAAGAATTGAACATCTTTTTGAATAGATGCTGCATTAATAGCTTGGCTCATTAAATAGTCAGCGCCTCTTAATGCTTTACCTTCTTTGTCAAGACCATTTCTGAATTGGACGAATGCTGGATCTGAATATACTGATGTTCTAACTGGAGAGTATCCAATCTTCATTGAGAAGTCTAATTGAACATCATAACTTGTTAAATGCTTTAAGAAGTACCATGAAGCTAGTTTTTGTTGTTCTGTACCTGCTGATGTGATAGATATGTTTGTACCTTGTTGAATTGCAGTCCAGTTTTCAGGCATTTCTTTGTTATATGGCATTGGTGCTACACCAACTTCGAATAAGTATTGATCAATGCCTGCGCCTTCGTTAGTAACTAAGATAGGTGCATTGTATCTGATACCACCAGTTGAACCTATAGTGATGAATGTGAAACCATTCTTGAAGATATCGGATGCATAGCTATATGAGTCACCCCAGTTACCAGGAACAGTGATTGCTGTCTTGTTGTCATAGAAGAATTGTAACATGCTTCTGGTTTGAGCATTATCAAACTTGATGACACCATTTCTGTTTTCATCGATACCTGTGTATTCTCCGCCCCATTGTCTTGTTAAAGTAATGAATGCGTTGTCTGTTGAGTCATATGAGAATGGTACAAACTTCTCTGTCATTAATTTGACGTTATCGTCAGTAAATAATGCTTTTTGAGATTGTGACCCATGAGTGTTAACAAATGTTTGGTTTTCTTTGAAATAGCTATTTGCAATTTCTCTATAAGCTGGTGCCAAAGCAATAATATCTTGCCATGTTGATGGGAATTCAGCAGGCGCTTTACCAGCTGCAACCAATCTGTCATAAACAGTCTTATTATAAGCTAATACTTCAGTTGACTTGTTGAATGGCAATGCATAGAAGTCACCATCTTTAGTATATTGGCTATTTTCAGTTCTATATGAACCGATTAAGTCTGCGAATGAGTCTTTAGCATCTGTTGTAGAATAACCGTGAACTGGATGTGCATAGTAAGGTGACACGCTTAGTAATGCATTGTAAGTCAAGTATTCCATAACGTGGTCTGGATAGGATTGAACTAGGTTTGGAAGTCCACCTGTACCAGCTGCTTTAACTACAGTGTTCTTAAGTTCAGAATATGATTGTTCTTTCTTAATAACTTCTACTGTAATATTTGGATATTTCGCTTGGAATGATAATGCATACTTCTTCAATTCAGCTTCGATTGAATCCCCGTTTGAATGCCAGAATGAAATTGTGATTGGATCTGTTGTTAATTCTGTTGGGATTGAGTATTGAGCTTTAACAGTTAATGTAACTGCGATTGAAGTTGTATAACCAGCACTGTTTTTAACTTCGATTGTGAAGTTAGAAACACCAGGTCTTGCTGTGTAAGGAGTCCCCTTAACTTTTAATTCTGCAGTTAAATCGCCATCGATAGCATCTCTAGCAGAAACCCCTTCAAGTGGGTTGTAAGGGTTTGAACCAATGTAATATACTTGGTTTGAATAAGCCCCTTCAATTACTGCTGGCGTTGCTTGTTGGCCTTCTTTTGCATTAACAACTAACGCGATGGTTTCTTCTGTTTTTAAACCTGCACTGTTAGTAACAGATAATTTATATGAGAAGCTACCTGGACCACCGATCCAAATACCACCTGCTAATTTGTCTGAATCTAACCCTTCAACAATAATTGAAGCTGTTAAATCCTTATCTTTAGTGTCTTTTGCAGTTATCCCTGCTTTAGGATCGAATGTATCACCATCTGTAATGGTTACAGTTTTTCCTGCAGGAATACCTTCAAACACTGGAGCGCTTGCTCTAACGTTAGCACAAGCAGCTAAAGTGATGACTGCAACTACTGCAATCAAGAATGAAGCTATTTTTTTCATTTAATTCCTCCTATTATCCTTTAATACCGGATCTTCCTACTCCTCTAATAATGTATTTTCTTAGAGCTAAGAATACGATTAATAGCGGTATAGTAACCAGTGCACTGGCTGCGATCTGAAGGTTGTACATTAATCTCATACCTTCTGGATCCATAAATGATGCTTTGTTAAGTGCGACTGATATTAGATAAAATTTCTCATTACTGTTTGGTAACATAGTTGCCATTAATCTTGGCCAGATGAAGGCATTCCATGAACCGATAACGCTTAAGATTGTAATTGTGAACACGGTTGGTCCAGCAATTGGTAACATAACTCTTACTAAGTACTTAAAGTCTGTACAGCCATCAACTTGCGCTGCTTGGTAAAGGCTGTTTGGAATTTGTTTGAATGTTTGGCGTAAGAAGAATATGTAGAATACGCTTGTCATGAATGGAATGATCATCGCAAGGAATACTTTGTTTCCTGCTGTTGAAATCCAACCAAATTCAGCTACGGTAATGAAGTTTGTAATGATGTATAATTCCCCAGGAATCATCATTGTCATTAATAGGATTGAGAATAATGTTTCTCTTCCTTTGAAATCAATTCTTGAGAAGGCAAATGCTGCAAACACAGTTGTGATAACAGTACCTAATGTCGAAATGATCCCCACTAATAACGTGTTATAAATGTATAAACCGAAGTCCATTTCATTTAATACGTATTTGAAGTTAACCCATTGCATGTCTTTTAGTGCAACGAAGAATGAAGGGTTTGTTGATTGTGTTTCCTCAAATGTTTTTAAAGCGGTTAGAACCATCCAATAGAATGGTAAGAATACGAATGCTGCAGCAATTCCGATTAAGGAATATAACAATACTGTTTTAGCAGCAATACCAATAGTTTGGGTACGGATTTTCTTACGTAATCTGATTTCTTCTTCAGTAGCTTCGCCTTCATGGTCTGGGCTATTTTTTCTGTTTTTGAAGTTTTGGAATTTTACTTTAAACCAACGACCCATATTTTTAATGGCTTCTAAATAACTGTGCCCTGTCGCAAACTTTAAGATGTTATGTGTGTTATAAAATCTAATGATTGCACTGACTGGGTTTAGTAATAATAATGAAATAATCCCTTTTACAAAGGTATTTCCCGCAAACCAAGGATCCATTTCGTACTCAACTTTATTGAAGTGAGTCTTAGAATCGATGAATAATAGTGGTGTTGCGATCATTGCGAATATCGCTAATATACTTAGTTGTAGACCATTGAATACAAAGTTAATGTCTACGATCTCTTCTTTTGTAGGTACCGGAATGTCGATGAATGCTTTAACGAATAATACGAGGTAGATAATTACTGCAATCGCATCAGCCGCTAATACAAATATATCAGTCAACTTCCATCTATTTAAATATTTCTTTTCCATAATAGCCCCCATTAATAGTGCACTCTCTTCTTACTTACTTGCATTTGGACTAATGTGAATAATAAGATGATGCCAAATAATACTACAGAGGATGCAGCAGCTAATGATAAGTTACCAGGTGCTCTGTTGTTCAAGTAGTCATAAATGTACATTACGATGGTCTTCATGTTATAAGTTGCACCACGAATTTCACCGTATTCGTTGGTTAACGTAATTACGGATGAATAAACCTTAAGTGCACCAATGATTGATGTAACCATAATGTAGAAAATCATAGGTGAGATTAGAGGGACTGTAATCTTTCTAAATACTTTGGATTTTGGCGTTGCATCGATATCTGCCGCTTGATAGTATTGTTTATCAATACCTTGAATTGCGGATAAGAATACCATGATTTTAAACGCTAATGAATCCCAAACTGAGTAAATAACCATAACACCCATAACTGCCCAATAGTTGGCATTTGTGGATAGCCAGTTTACTTTATCAATACCAATCCAACCTAACATAGTGTTAATTAAACCGAAGTTTTCATTAAACATAAACTTAAATACTAAGGCAATCGCGATTGTATTTGTTACATATGGTAAGAAGAAAATGGTTTGGAAGAATCCTTTAAGTCCTTTAATTGAATTTAGTCCTGCTGCGATCAATAGTGCAATCACGATTGAAATTGGAACTGAGATAAATGCCATTAATAATGTATTAATTAAAGCACTTGAGAATGTTCCAGCAGAAGGTCTAATAAACCCTCTTTGGCTAATAACTTTGATGAAGTTTCCAAAGATTGTATAACCTTGGATAGATCCATCAGCTTCAGTATAGCCAACAAATATTAATAATCTAAGTGTGTTGATGATAGGCCAGAATGTGAACACCGCTAATAGAATTAATGCTGGAGCTAAGTATAGCATCGCTTTTGTAAAACGTTCTGTAGCTACTTTTCTATCGCCTTTTCTATTGATTGTGCGGTTATCATCTGGTAAATACTTGATAACATTTTTGATGATGGTAATTTCTTCAAGCACTTTTGCATCTTTAGTTGCTTTATAAGATACTGATAATGCTTTTTTCTTTTCAACAAGATCTTTTCTAATTTCTGCAATGTCTAAGTCAAGTTGAATATCGATGTCCTTACCATCAAGATTTAAGTATTTTAGAACATAATCTAGTTTTGCACGATTACGTTCGATTCGTTTCTCTTCTTGTGTAACGATCGACCAAAATTTTCTAAATGAGCCCGAAATAGATCTTTTTACAGTTAAGTATACGTTTCTAATGGACCAATTAAGCTTTGAAAAGAATGATTTAATGTTACGAGTAATCTTCTTAAACATCATTAAACCCTTACCTTTCTTTTTTGGAGTCTAGTACAACTTTACCTGTTTCAATGTCAAATAATAAAATCTTTTCGTCTTTAATTGATAATTTAATGTCTTTGATGTTTTCAACTGTTTCTGAGTCTACTAACGCTCTTACTTGTTGTTCACCTAAGTTAAAACGGATGATGGTATCTCTACCAATGATTTCAACGTCTGTAACGTCTACTTTTGATCCAGCTTCAGATACTTTGAAGTTTTCTGGTCTCATACCAACATCATATAAACCATCTTTAGCTTTCTTGTTAGCAAAGAACTTGCCACCAAAGTAAAGTTTGTTGTCTTTGATTTCGCCTCTTGTAACGTTAATTGCTGGGCTACCTAAGAATTTAGCAACAAATAGGTTTACTGGGTTGTAATACACTTGTTGTGGTTCATCTTTTTGTTGAACCACACCTTTTTCCATTACGACGATTTCATCAGAAATACTCATAGCTTCTTCTTGGTCATGGGTAACGAAAATAGTTGTAATACCTGTTTCTCTTTGAATACGTTTGATTTCTTCACGAGTTTGAAGACGTAACCTTGCATCTAGGTTTGATAGTGGTTCATCAAGTAGAAGCACTCGTGGTTTTTTAACAAGTGCACGCGCAATCGCAACACGTTGTTGTTGTCCACCTGATAATTCTGCTGGTTTTTTGTCTAGTTGATCTTCAATACCAACTAACTTAGCCATTTCAGTTACTCTCGCAACTGCTTCCTCATAATCAACCTTTAGGTTTTCTAATGGGAACATGATGTTTTGTCTAACTGTCATGTGTGGATATAAAGCGTAGTTTTGGAATACTAATCCAATTCCTCTTTTATCCGCAGTTAGTTTGGTAACATCTTCTGTTCCAAATAGAATTCTTCCTGAGGTAGGTTTATGAAGGCCGGCAATCATAAAAAGCGTCGTTGTTTTACCGCAACCAGAAGGTCCTAGTAACCCAACTAACTTCCCAGAAGGAATGACAATATTTAAATTATCTACCGCTCTGGTTTCTTGCTTGTTCTTCGCGACAAATACTTTTGTCAATCTGTTCAATACAATTTCCATAATCTATACTCCTTGTGTTTTACACTATATTTTTATAAAAATAAAAGCACTTATGGTATTAGCCTAAAGTACTGTCTTTATCAATGGAAAAAAATTTCTTGTTATCGTAAGGTTTTTAGCTGTTTTTGTTATGATATTTTGATCTAACATCTATCCTTCACCTCATCACATGTATTATATAATAATAATACAAATATTTCAATTCATTCAAAAAAACATTGCAAGCAATTTACTTATTTTTTACTCAGTTAGAATCGTAAGCGCTTTCTAGCGTGACTATATTTTATTACAATATGTAACCGTTGTCAACAATAATATTCTACCAGTAGTCAAATAACGATTATAAAGGCACTTTTTTATAAAAAGCGCCCTCTTATATAGAATATATACCATTCTTAGTAATAGTTTACCAATTGAGTAGGATTGTTTCTGAGTTTTGTATAAAAGACTACGGCTAATACTAGTGCTAATATGGCAGTGGAAGTGTTTGAAATAAACATGGTGTATCCAATTGCAATGTAGTTCAGTTTAGTGAAACTCATAAACGCCCATAATACTGGGATTCTAAATATAAACAATCTCGCCATATTTACTCCCATCGCAACCTTTGTATGTCTAAATCCATAGAACATCGATAGGGTAATTGATATGACCGCAGAACTAAGTTTTGAGAATACTTCAAAGTTAAATAGTGCAATCGCCATGGTTTTAAACTCATTTGTTGAGTTCTTATTAACAATTAGTGGTAGAATTGCATCCTTAAATATAAATGCGTAAACAACTGTGATTATGCCAACTAAGACACCAATGGTTAATGCGATAGGATAAACCTTTTTCGCTCTTTCGACTTTGCCGGCTCCCATGTTTTGAGAGATCACGGTTGGTACTGCTTCTTCAACTACTAGTGCGAGTGTTGCACCACCACCACCAATCTTTTGGGCGATTGAGAATGCGGATACCGCCATTGTTCCATAGGCTGCAATCATGGCGTTCATGATTACTCTGCCTGTAGAGAATATAAATTTACCAAGAAAAATAGGAAGGGATAGTTTTAATATGGGTAAAACATACTCTTTCTTTAATCTTAATCCCTGTAAATTTATTCTAAAGGCGTTATTCTTATTAAACAGAATTAGAAATGCAAATAGAGTAAGGAATCCTTGAGCAATCATCGTTGCCACGGATATCCACACAATACCAAGTTCAAATACATATACGAATATGACAGATAAAAACAACTTAATCGTCATGATGACAATATTCAGCTTTAGTATTTTTTTCGTGTTTGCCTTAGCTTTTTCCAATCCGATAAATACGCTATTTATTGTGATAAAACCAGTGGTAAATATTTGGACAATGAAATACCCTAATCCCGTATCAATAACGTCTTTAGGGGTGCCTAATAGCCTTAGAAATGGCTCTGCAAAGGGTACAAGTAACAGAATAATCGCAAAACTTACATAGACGGCCAAAAAGAATACCGATGAGGCATTTTTTTTCGCCTCATCGATACGATTAGCACCAATATGTCTTGCTACAATCACGGCACCACCTGAAGCAATCCCTGCCCCAAATGCTGTGATCATGTTTTGAATTTCTGTAAAAATAGCCACGCTCGCAATTTCGGTATTTCCGATATGTGCAACCAGCATCATATCTATAAATCCATATAGATGGTTAAACAAACTATATATTGCGAGTGGGTATGTAATATACAAAATAACCTTTAATAGATTACCTTCAATGATATATTGTCTTAAATTTAATTCTTTCGAGCCTTTTGCCTGCACAACAATGCCTCTATTCTAGAATTCTGCGTGTTTAGGGGTTCTTGGGAATGGAATAACGTCTCTAATATTTTCCACACCTGATAGGTACATTAATAAACGTTCAAAGCCCATGCCATAGCCGCTATGTACACAGCCGCCGTATCTTCTTAAGTCTAGGTACCATTCTAAATCTTCTTTTGGTACACCCATTTCATCCATACGTTTAATTAGCATATCTAAACGTTCTTCTCTTTGAGATCCACCAATTAACTCACCACTACCAGGAACTAATAAGTCTACAGCCGCAACCGTTTCGTTATCATCATTTAAACGCATATAGAATGCTTTAATGTCTTTTGGCCAGTTTGTGACAAACACTGGGGATTTAAAGTGAACTTCAGTTAAGTATTTTTCATGTTCTGTTGCTAAGTCTTGTCCAAACTCAGGTTTGTTTTCAAACTTAACTTTAGAGTCTTTTAAGATTTGAATAGCGTCTTTGTGTGTAACACGGTTAAACTTAGAAGCTACTAATGATTCAAGTTTTGATCTCAATCCTTTTTCTACGAATTGATCAAAGAAATCAATTTCTTCTGGCATTTGTTTTAAAACATCTGTGACGATGTATTTAACCATATCTTCAGCCATTTGCATGTTGCCTTCTAAATCAGTAAATGCCATTTCTGGTTCAATCATCCAGAATTCAGAGGCATGTTTTTGTGTATTTGAGTTTTCAGCTCTAAATGTAGGGCCAAATGTATAAACGTTTCTAAAGGCTAAGGCGTAAGCTTCAGCTTCTAATTGTCCAGTCACTGTTAAGTTGGTCTTTTTCGCAAAGAAGTCTTTCTTATAATCGATGTTGCCTTCTTCGTCTCTAGGTGGATTATCCAGTGGAAGTGTTGTTACTGTAAACATTTCACCAGCACCTTCACCATCATTGCCAGTAATTAATGGGGCATGAAAATAGATAAATCCTTTTTCTTGGAAGAATTTATGGATTGAGAATGCAGCAACGCTTCTTAGTCTAAATACTGCGTTAAATAAGTTGGTTCTAGGTCTTAAATGCGCTACTTCTCTTAAAAACTCTCTTGAGTGTCTTTTTGGTTGGATTGGATAGTTTTCCAAAGAATCCCCTAATAGAGTAACTTTGGTTGCTTTAATCTCATAAGGTTGTTTCATTTCTGGTGTTAAAACAAGGGTCCCTAGAATCTCAACACTGCTTCCTACTCTAAACTTTTGAACATCAGAGAAGTTTTCTAGTGATTCTTCATAAACCACTTGAAGGTTTTGAAGCGTCGTACCATCATTAATATTTAAAAATCCAAACTCTTTTTGGGCTCTATTCGTTCTAATCCAGCCACTGATGGCCACTGTTTGGCCGGCTAGTAAATCTTTTTTTAAATCCATTTCTTTTACTGTGTTCATTTCTCTAGTCTCTTTTCTAATAATTCTTGATATATTCCTTTAAGTTTTTCTCCAATGATCTTTAAATCTTTTTGAGAAACACTTTCGTAAGCATTTTTAGTCATTTCGCTCATATCATTATTTAAAATATGCTCGATTAATGCTTTAAACTCTTGATTGTTATTGCCTTTTAAGACTTCTTTATTATGAGTGAAGTCATCGTAAACACCAATGTTGCGAACAATAATTGGTAAGTTAGATGCCATCGCCTCCAAGACAACAATGCCTTCTGTTTCCTCATAACTTGGGAACAACAACGCATCTGCGCTCGTAAACGCGCCTTTTATAATATCTCCCGCGATATAACCTGGCATGATCACATTATCTGGTTTTTTCTCGATTGCTTGTTTGATGGTTTTAGTTTGCATCGCTTTTGAAAGGGTTCCAAACCAAATAAAAGTTACATTTGGCATCATTCTTGCAATCTCTATGAAGTCATGCAATCCTTTACGCTCAAATAATAACCCTACCCCTATCACAGCTTTATCCGTACTAGCTAGATTAAAGTGATTTCTGAATTGGGCTTCTTTTGATTCATCTTTCTTATATTCATCCAAATCTATACCATTGCTCAATACTTTGATCGGACAAGTAATGTATCCGTATTTCAGAAGTAAGGATTTGGAGTAATTGGATGGCGTAATAATCAAATCCGCATTCGAATACATATTCTTTAGCTTTTGATAGAACCACCCTTTAATGTATTTAGAAAAATTAAATGAATTTAGAAAATCTTCTTTAGTTGAATGTGCATGAACAACGACAGGTATATCTTTACGTTTCGCATGTTTCAAGAAACTATAAGACTCGGCAAAAACAGTATTAAAATGAACCAAGTCAAACTTCTCTGTTCGATCGGTTGTTACCGTAACACCATTCATTTCTAAAGCTTTAAATTGTTGACGAAATGCTCTTCCGATTCCACTCACTTTGAGCATCTTTTGCATTTCTTTAAATAATAGAACTTTCATGTATTCACATCCTAAACTTAATTATATCAAACCGATATCAAAAAAACGAGTGCAACTCGACATAATTCGCATGAATTCACCCTGATTTTCATCATTCAGTTAGAGAAAACGCCCTTACTAAATTAAAACTCAGTAAGGGCGTTCTTTATTCTAGTATAAATGGTTCATTAATGGTGTCAAATTCGGAAGTTTCATTCTTTTCAATTACCTCAACACTATTAATGGCCTTAAATCTTTTAGATATCTTCTCAGAAGTGACTTTAACATCTTCTGCTTGATTATTCACTGTCTTAATATTCTTTAGAAGTTTATCCCATCGCTCTTGATAACGTTCGAACTCGATTGATAACTTAGATAACTCTTGTTGAATGAGCTTTGAGAACTCAGAGCGTTTCAAATCCTTTAATATGACTTGAACAATTGTCAATGTAGACATTAATGTTGTAGGCGATGACAACCAAACACGTTTTGATTGAGCGTATAAAATCAATTCTTCATGTCTACTATTAATCTCTGCGAATATCGCTTCTGCAGGAATAAACATGATGGCTTGATCTGTGGTCTGATCGGTAATAATGTATTTGGATGAGATCATATCAATATGTTTCCTAATATCCTGTTTAAACGTCTTAGTTGCGGTTAATCGCGCTTCATCAGAGAGGGTATTGTCCATCATTTTCTTATAGTTTTCAAGCGGAAACTTTGAATCTATACAAATGTCTCCAAGAGGTTCAGGGGCGTGTAGTAAAAAATCCACTATTGTCCCATTTGATAATGTCTTTTGAGTTTCATAGACTAAATCATTTTTATCTCCGAAGATAGCGGAAAACAACTGTTTCAGTTGAATTTCTCCAAACGTTCCCCTTGTTTTCTTATCAGACAATATCTCATTCAAACTAACTACATCAGTTGAAAGCTTCTCTATTTGTTTTTGAGCTTCGTCAATTCTTACCAAGCGTTCAATGACTTTATTGAACGTCTGATTAGCTTGATCAAACCCGCTTCCTAGTTTTTCTTCTACTTTGGCATTGATTTTATCCATTTGAGTGGATAGATTCTCCATCATCTTAGTTGTAAACAAGGACATATCTTCACTTATCTTCTTGTTGTTTTCATAAACGACATTGGATAAATGTTCTTTTAAATCGCCATTTTTCTCAGTTAACGTCACAAGTGTATCGCTGTTTTGTTTAATGAGCATTTCTATTTGTTTTTCAAGAATCATTCCGTGATTGTGAGTTTTTGGATGCGTCACCAAATAGATCAAGACGACAACTCCAATAACTAACAGTGTTACAACCCCAATTAGAATCCATAAAAGAAGTGTTGTCATATCTATTTAATAAAGTTAAACGTTAAGACTGGTTTGTATATGATGCCTTTGGTTGCTTCATTAGCGCCTTTGATGGCCACATAAAACCAGTAAACCAATAACATCAATCCTAAAACCGATGCCCCAATCAAAGTGAACACACCTAAAATAGGGATGATTCCGGAAATACCTGCAGAAATACCTAGCAATATAGCTAGTACAAAGATAGTGATATTCACATTACTGATAATTGTAAACCCGTCAGTAAGATAATTGATCTTCTCAGTATTCTTGAAATAACTTCTCATAAGAATCGTAATGATCAACCCAGGTATATTTAATATCAGTGGTAATAACCATCCAATTAATAAGACTAAATTATATTCCATTCCCCAAATCTTTTGATTGTTCATAATATCCTCCTAACCAATATAATAAACATACTTAATATTATTCTTCGTAGTTACAAAGTAACTAATATATGTACTTTTTGATAAAACTAAATCATTAACAGTGACCGCTATTCCATCTCTGTTAAATTTATACTTTTGATCGCTCTCATCCGTTCTTAACGACTCATAAGCACGAGATACCAAATCTGTACAATAATACCTGTTTTTAGTATTCAACACAAACCAGAAATTGTACTGAGCTTCTTTTTCTTCTAAATCTCTTAGATAATCTAATGCCCCAACTATGTCATCATTGGTTGCGCCTTTAACTCGTAACCCAATCCATTCGTTACGATAGTAAGTACCGTATGCCACATAAGAAGGGTCTGTTTCAGAAACAGAACGATAATCATTATCTAACCAATAATTATATATACCACCAACGACATGGGTATTTCTTCCACCATTAATCATTACATCAAGTAGCCTTTCATCATCATCAGGTATGCCCACTGTCTCGAATATCTTATTGTTCTCATCTAACATGGCAGCATGCCCTCCGAAGAAAAACGATACAAACTGATGAATACCTGCATAACCAACGAGTGGAGATTGCTGGGTGACAAATATATCTCCTGAAGAACCTGGACGACTGAGATCACCTAAAAAGAAAGGGTCTCTAACTATCTCATGTGGATAATATGTTTCACGTGAAACCTTGAAATATTTTACGGTGTCAGTGCTAATAGATTCTTGAAATACTCCTTTCTTTTTGAAAGCCTCAATTTCTCTATTAATAGCTATATGTTCACCCATGGTTTGCCCCGTAAGAAACACAAAGAATCCAATAATTAAATATAAAACTAGTTTCATTATTCGCTTCATGGCTATATTATAGCATACTATATTATCCAACAGGAAACGATAAAAAAAATAAGGCAGTTGGCCCTATTTATTTCTTGGTTTGATGATAATTTTTCTGTTTTCGCCTTCGCCCTCAGACTCAGTATAAACGTCTCTCCACTCTGCTAATTTAGTGTGGATGATACGGCGTTCATATGAATTCATCGGATCTAAAACGGCTTGTACTTTAGAGAATGCAACATCTTTTGCTACTTTAGTTGCTAAGATCTCTAGTTGCTTTTTACGGTTTTGCTTATATTGACCAATGTCTAATGATACCAACATCTTTTCGTCTGTAAAGTTATGTAAGAAGGTCTTTAACAAGGTTTGAATGGCTTCAAGTGTTCTGCCATCTTTACCGATTAAAAGTGCATTTTCTTTACTTTGGATTTGATAATAGATTTCTAATCCTTCATTAAGGCTTCTGAATTCCATTTTAACATCAATATCCAATGATTGGAAAATAGCTTCTAAGTACTTCTTACCTTCTAAAGCTAAATTGAATTCTAGAACCGCTTCATACGTTTGTGAAGCTCCTAATCCAAGAATACCTTTCTTCTCTTTAATCAAGTTTAGCTTGATGTATTTTAGAGGCATTTTTAGTAATTCAACAGCTTTAAGTTCTGCATCTTTAAGTGTTTTAGCTTCGATATCTACTTTTTTGATCATATTAGCCCACCAAATCCTTATTCTTCATTTTTTCATACTTAACTTCGTTTAACTTACGGTTAATTAAATTTTGAATAATTGAATAGATGTTCCCTACAACCCAGTAAAGCGCTAAAGAGTTACGTTGTAGTGATAGTGAGAACATCATGAAGATCATAAAGTATTGCATATACTTCATCATCTTTTGAGTTTGTTCAGCTTGACTTGCCTGTGGATTGTGTGATGCAGTATTCTTAGCGTAACTTGGTTTTTTAGTTGCTAAATGGTTTAAATACCACATAGTAACTGCAACGATAATTGCCAATATCCATCCGCCAAGGTCGCCTTTTTGTCCGAAGATTGCGCTCATGTTCCCGGCTACGTCTAGACGCATACCAAGGAATTTAATATTTGAGACGTTCTCTGCATAAGTTCCGCCACCAAGGTAAATTCTTTGAACTACTTGATACATTGCTAAGAACAATGGCATTTGTAGGAATGGCATCAAACAGCCCATAAAGTTAATACCGTACTTCTTGTAAATCCCCATCATCTCCATTTGCATTTTTTGTTGAGATTCTGGATCTTTACGTGTTGCATACTTAGCTTGAATGCGTTGCATTTCTGGTTGAGCTACAGCCATTTTAATGGATAAGTCATTACTCTTAGCATAAATTGGCCACGCGATGGTACGTACGATGATAGTAGAAAAAATGATCCCCATTGCGAAACTGTTGTTAAATAGTTTTCCAAAGAAAGCCATTAACCACGCAATTGGAGTAACTAGTATCCATTCGAACCAATTTCCCTCACCGGCGACAATTGGTTTTGTGGTATCTCCGCTACAACCTGAAAGAAAAACTAATATGCCTGCTAATACAAAAAGCATTAATACTTTCTTATGATTTTTCATTCGATTGCTCCGTTTTCTTAAATTTTGATAACTGCTTTAAGATGTTTGCTTCAATTTCAGCGAATGAAAGTCCGCTAGCATCTTTCTTAACTACAATTACGAAATCAAAAGAAGGTATGTCTTTTGAATGATTATTTATAATCATTCGCAATTGTCGTTTGATTTTATTCCTTTCGACCGCCCCACCATACTTTTTACCTATTGAGATTGCGAATCGGAAGTGTTCGTTTTGACTATGGGCTGTGTATATCACAAACCTCCTGTCTCCACTGCTTTTTTTATTTTGTATAATCGCATCGATTTCGCTATTTTTCTTGATTCGATATACCTTTTTCATTTCTTTGTTATTATCTTAAAAAAGAAAAGGACTACCAAAAAAATATTTCCATATTTTAATCGAGTAGTCCAGGTTTTTTTAAAATAATGAGATTAAACTGTTAATTGTGCGCGTCCTTTAGATCTACGACGGCTAAGAACGGTTCTACCACCAGCTGTAGCCATACGAGCTCTGAAGCCATGGGTTTTGATACGTTTAAGTTTACTTGGTTGATATGTTCTCTTCATAAATAAACCACCTTTCTTACGAAACCATGCGTAGTTAATTATATAAATAACAATTCGAAATGTCAACTCAAATCGATAACTATTTTTTAGCCTGACCAGAGAAGTATGAGAAAACGGACTTACACACATCAAATTGTGGAAAACTTCCCCACATAAAAACCTAATTGTGGATATCTTTGAAAATGAATGAAAACTGATAACAAAGCCATGAAGTCTTATTATTTTTCCCACAATGGTATGTGGACAAGTGGTATTCCTAAAAAGTTTCCCACAATTTTGGTGGATAACATTTTGCCCTATCTATTTTTAGATATGTTAATATGAATGTACATGAAGTTTGGAGTGAAAATATGAAAGAATTTGATGCGTTGTGGCAAGGCATTTTAGATAGCCTTAGATCATCTTATTCCGATGAAATATACGAGGATCTATTTGAGCCTCTTTCATCCGTGAAAAAGGTATCTGGTGGGTACATATATATTATAGCCCCATCCACGTTCGTTAAAGAGCGTATTAACAGGCTCTATTTAACAAGAATTAATACACTCGCAGAAGAGATGTATAAGAAAGAACTTGTAAGGTTTAAATTTGTGGTAGCACAAGATTTAGCAGGGGAAGAAGCCCTTGTTGGTCCAGAGAAGAATCTAGATAAAAAGTACCGTACAGGCAATTTAATTGCAACCCTTAACTTCGACAACTTTGTCGTAGGTAAATCTAACCGTTTTGCCTTTCAAATGGCGCTAAAAGTTGCAGATCAACCTGGTAGTGTCGCTAACCCATTTTATATATTTGGCGATGTTGGACTAGGAAAAACTCACCTGATGCAAGCGATTGGTAACTACATTTTAGATAACGATATTAATCAAAAAATTATCTATGTAAAAGCTTCTGATTTTATTGAAGAATTTGCAGATCAAATCAAGAAGGATCAAATGGATACTTTTAATGAGAAGTATCGCGAATTAGATTGTTTATTAATTGATGATATTCAAATGTTATCAGGAGCTCCAAAAACCCAAATGGAGTTCTTTCGACTATTTGACTTATTAACTCAGCAAAATAAACAAATTGTTGTAACATCTGATAAGCCAGCATCTGAACTTAAAAATATTATGAGCCGTTTAAGTTCAAGATTTGAACAAGGTTTAATGGTGGATATTGGTATCCCTGATTTGGAACATAGAGTAGAAATTCTTCGTAAAAAACTCTCTACAGAAGCACCAGATGTCATGGATATTTCTTCTCAAGTCTTAGAGTTTATTGCGAGTTATTTCTCGACAAACGTACGTGAGCTCGAGGGTGCTTTAAAGCGCGTATTATTTTATTGTGTAACAAATAACATCGAAATTACAGTAGATACAGCTGCAGAAGCATTAGATACTTTAATCAAAACTAGAAAGAAAACTGAATCCTTAACGGAAAATAATTACGATAGAATTCAAAGTGTTGTTAGCGACTACTATTCGATTACTGTACATGACTTAATTGGTAAACGCCGTAACGCAAAATTCACATTACCGCGTCACATCGCCATGTACATAATAAAGAATAAATATAATATCTCATATCAAACGATTGGATCTTTGTTTGGCGGGCGTGATCATTCAACAGTTTTAGCTGCTTGTGAAAAAATAGAGAACGATTTAAAGCATAATAAAGAACTTAAATATGCGATTGAAAACATTCTTAAAAAAATCGATAAAACAAGTAATTAATGTGTGGTAAATATGTGGATAATATGGTATAATTATTGTGTTGGAAAGCGATAAACTAGGGTTTTCCACAAACCCACATCAACTAATAATTATAACTTAATGAAAAATAATAATAACAAAGGAGAAAAAATATGGTCTTCAGTATTAATCAAGATGTTTTATTGGATACATTAAATGTCATTCAAAGAGGGTTACCTGTTAAAACCCCACTACCTGTATTAAATGGAATCAAATTAGAGGTTTTTGATGATCACTTAGTATTTACGGCTTCAAATACAGATATTGCAATTCAAACGATCGTATCAGATGAGTCATTAGAAATTACTTCACCTGGTAAAGTGGTTGTTCCTGGTAGATACTTCATCGAGATTATGCGTAAGATTGTATCTAGCCGTGTTGAAATCTCTTTAATTGAGAATAAAGTAATGGTAATCAAAGCTGATCGTTCTGAATTTAAATTACGTGTTATGGAAGCAGAAGATTATCCAGATGTCGATTTCTTAGATATGGGTCAACCAATCGTTATGGATGCTATGACATTAAAAGCAATCATTAAAGAAACTAACTATGCGACTTCACAATATGAAAAACGTCCTATCTTAACAGGTGTTAACTTAAAACACGAAGACGGAAAATTATACTGTGTAGCAACAGACTCCTATAGACTATCTCAAAAAGTCTTACCGCTAAGTGATGAGTTTGAACCATTCAACATTGTTATTCCAAATAGAAGTTTTGATGAACTTAATAGAACACTAGATAACATTCATGAAGATGTTTCAATGCACATTAGCGCAAACAAAGTGTTATTTAAGTTTAAAAACATTTTATTCCAAACAAGGTTATTAGATGGTGTATATCCAGACACTTTAAGAATCATTCCAAAAGAATTCCCAATTATTGTTAAATTCAATAAAGATGAGTTGTTAAAAGCAGTTGAACGCGTAAGTGTATTATCACCACGCGAAAAAGATAACAACTACAACATTGTTAAATTAAATATTAGACCAGATTATATCGTTGAGGTTTCATCAACCAATAACGAAGTAGGGGATGCAGTAGAAGAAATCGTTCCAGTAGAAGATGTGTTCGGACCGATGATTAAGATTGCGTTCAATTCTAAGAATTTAACAGACGCTTTAAAAGCATTTAACTCTACAGAAATTTCAATTAACTTTGCAGGAGAAATTAAACCATTTGTTTTAAAAGGCAATTTAGATCCTGACATGTTACACTTGATTTTACCTTTAAGAATTGAATAACATATTTCATCTAAAGCCTTAGAATTTGCGTTTTAAGGCTTTTTCTTTTTATGTATGATTGAGATTACTTAAGACACAAAAAAGCACTAAAAAACGTGCTATTTTTTTTATATTATGATATAATATAATCAAGCGAGGTGTATAAATTTGAAAACATTCACGATTGTAGGCGAGTATATTACTCTAGGTCAGTTCGTAAAAGCAGCTGGACTAGTAGATACTGGCGGAATGGTCAAACCTTTTTTAGAAGATACTAAAATCCTTTATAACGGAGAAGTAGAAAATAGAAGAGGCAAGAAGATCTATCCTAACGATAAACTTCAAATAGGCAAGGACGTATATTTGTTTAAACATGATAAGTGAAATCAAACTTAAACATTTTAGAAACCATGAAAGTCTTGCTTTAGATATTCATTCTGGGCGAGTCTTTATTTTTGGTTCTAACGGTTTGGGCAAAACAAGTATATTGGAAAGTATATATTTCGCTTCATTAACGAAGTCTCACAGAACGACAAATGATAAGTCTATTATCATGAAAGACAAACCTTTTGCGAGAATCGATATCAAAACTGACAAACACAACTACCATGTTGTTTTATCCCAAGAAGGCACAAAAGTCGCTATAGACAAAAAGCCTATTCAAAAACTCAGTGAATATATAGGTGGTTACAGAGTAATTATGTTTGCGCCTGAAGATTTAGATTTAATTAAAGGACAACCCTCTGTAAGAAGACAATTTTTAGACATCGAGATGAGTCAAATCCATAAACCCTACATGTTCGTTCTCTCTAAATACAAGCAAATACTCAAACAACGCAATGCTTTGCTTAAAAATATCAATCCAAAAGATGATTTAACATTCTTTAACATCATCACTAGCCAATTAGCAATGATTGGCGAAGAGATAATTTCGAAAAGAATGAAGTTTATGCAAAAGCTTAATGGGGCATTTAGAACGCGTTTTAAAGATTTTAATGTCATAGACGATGTTGGAGTTGTCTATGAACCTAGTGGGCCTTTAAATACGCTAAAAGACTTGTTATTTGAGAAAAAAGACAAGGATATTTTGACACAAACTACTTCATATGGACCACACAGGGATGAAATTCAATTCTTGTTCAATCATGAAGATGCAAAACAGTATGCTTCACAAGGTCAACAACGATTGATGGTTATCTCTTTAAAGTTAGCCTTACTAGATATTTACGACAAAGAAGATTTAGAAACGGTTTTACTTCTAGATGATGTTCTTAGTGAACTCGATCAAGACAAAAAAATTAAACTCCTCAACAATCTACCAATCAAACACCAAACTTTTATTTCTGGCGTAGATTTGTTCGAGATTGAGAATATGCAGACAATCAAACTATAACAAAAAGGAGAATTAGGATGGATAATTTGAACAATAACAACAACAATTATAATGCTGAGAATATTCAAGTCCTTGAGGGACTAGAAGCTGTAAGAAAACGTCCAGGGATGTACATCGGTTCAACAGGAGAACGCGGATTACATCACTTGGTTTGGGAAATCGTCGACAACTCTATCGATGAATCAATGGTTGGATATGCAAGTGAAATTACACTTGAGATCTTACCAGACAACATCATCAAAGTAACCGATGATGGTAGAGGGATACCAGTAGACAAACATGCTAAAACTGGTAAGAGTG
The DNA here is from genome assembly GCF_016907055.1 of Paracholeplasma morum. Taxonomy (NCBI): domain Bacteria; kingdom Bacillati; phylum Mycoplasmatota; class Mollicutes; order Acholeplasmatales; family Acholeplasmataceae; genus Paracholeplasma; species Paracholeplasma morum. The sequence continues at coordinate 156,368 of NZ_JAFBBG010000002.1, read as the reverse complement.
CAGTAGAAACTATTTTAACCGTTCTACATGCCGGCGGTAAATTCGACGGTAAGTCATATAAAGTATCTGGGGGACTTCATGGTGTTGGGGCCTCTGTCGTAAACGCATTATCGAGTTGGTTTAGAGTAACTATTTCAAGAAATGGTTTATTATACCAACAAGAGTATTCAAGAGGGATTCCTCAATATGAATTAAAAGAAATCGGAAAGTCAAGCCACACTGGGACAACCATTGAGTTTAAAGCGGATAGTGAAATCTTCACTGAAGCTCAAGCGTTTGATTTTGAAACACTTAGAAATCGTATTCAAGAACTTGCGTTCTTAAATAGACACATCAAGATCTCAATTACAGATTCAAGAGGTAAAGAACCAGTTAGTTTCACTTACCAATATGAAGGTGGTATTGAGGAGTATGTTAAATTCCTGAACCACGGCAAATCTGTCATTAACCCACAAATCGTTTATACATTTAAAGAAGTCGACAACATCACAGTTGAGATTGCTTTACAGTATAACGACTCATATGCAACCAACATTTATTCATTTACAAATAACATCCACACTCACGAAGGAGGTATGCACGAAGATGGCTTCAAATTAGCATTATCCAGAGTATTAGGTAACTATGCAAAAGATAATAGCCTTTTAAAGAAAGACGAAGCATTTATCGGTGAAGATACCCGTGAAGGCTTGACTGCAATCGTATCTATTAAGCATCCAAATCCTCAATTTGAAGGACAAACAAAAACTAAACTTGGGAACCCTGAAGTAAGACAAATCGTCTCACAAGCAGCAGGTGAAGGGTTAGAAAGATACTTATTAGAAAACCCAGCAGCAGCAAAATCCATTATTGATAAAGTGATATTAGCTTCTAGAGCGAGAATCGCAGCTAGAAAAGCTAAAGAAGCAACTAGAAGAAAGAGTCCACTTGATGCACTCGGTTTCGCAAGTAAGCTAGCCGATTGCCGTAATAAAAAACCAGAAGAATCTGAAATCTATATCGTCGAAGGTGACTCTGCGGGTGGTTCTGCTAAACAAGGTAGAGACTCTGCATTCCAAGCGATTTTACCACTTAGAGGTAAGGTTCTAAACGTTGAAAAAGCGCGTCTTGACAAGATTTTAAGCAATAAGGAAATTCTATCAATGATCCAAGCTTTCGGTACTGGTATTGGTGAAGACTTCGATGCAAGCAAAGCGAGATATCATAAGATTGTTATTATGACCGATGCCGACGTCGATGGTGCTCACATTCGTACATTAATGTTGACATTCTTGTACAGATACATGAAGCCATTAATTGATTTAGGATATGTGTACGTAGCTCAACCACCACTATATAAAGTTCAATCTGGTAAGCGTGTAGAATACATCTATGACGAAGAAAGATTAAGAGCTGTTCTTGAGCAAATGGGTGGTAGACCACAAATCCAACGTTATAAAGGTCTTGGAGAAATGAATCCTGAACAATTATGGGATACAACTATGGATCCAAAGACTAGAACGTTATTACAAGTATCATTAAAAGATGCGATGAACGCGGATGCAATCTTCTCTATGTTAATGGGTGAAGAAGTAGAACCACGTAAGAATTTTATTCAAGAGAATGCGGTTTACGCATCGAATATTGATGCATAAAGGAGCGTAACATGGACGAAAAAGAAAAAGATATCCTAGTAGATGAAGTCGTAGTTGAGGAAACTCTCGAAGACGATGAATCTACAGATTATATTCACGGAAAAATTAAAGAACTAAATATTGCAACTGAAATGAAGACCTCATTCCTAAACTATGCGATGAGTGTTATTGTAAGCCGTGCCCTTCCAGATATTAGAGATGGTTTAAAACCAGTTCAAAGACGTATCATCTATGCGATGAACGATCTAGGAATGTACTCTGATAGAGCACATAAGAAATCCGCAAGAATCGTCGGTGAAGTAATCGGTAAGTATCATCCACATGGTGACTCTTCTGTATACGAAGCGATGGTTAGAGTGGCTCAAGATTTCAGCTATAGATACCCACTTGTAGATGGTCATGGTAACTTCGGTTCAGTAGACGGAGATGGCGCTGCCGCGATGCGTTATACTGAAGCAAGAATGAGTAAAATCGCCATGGAACTTGTTAGAGACATCGAAAAAGAAACCGTTGATTTCGGTGACAACTACGATGGGTCAGAACATGAACCACTTGTAATGCCAGCAAGATATCCAAACCTACTTGTCAATGGTGCTACAGGTATTGCGGTTGGTATGGCAACAAACATTCCACCTCATAACTTAGGCGAAGTTATTGATGGTATTGATGCCTTAATGGACAATCCGGATATTACAGATTTAGAATTAATGAATTATGTTAAAGGACCAGACTTTCCAACGGGTGGTCAAATCCTTGGTGTAGCTGGTTTAAAACAAGCCTATACAACAGGTAGAGGAATGATTGTTATTCGTGCCGTTACTGAGATCAAAGAACTCAAGAATGGTAAGAACATGATCATCGTTAAAGAAATCCCTTACCAAGTTAACAAAACAAAATTGATTGAAAGAATTGCGGATATTGCAAAAGAAAAAATCGTTGAAGGTATCACTGACTTAAGAGATGAATCTAACCGTAAGGGTATGAGGATTGTCATTGAGTTAAGAAAAGATGTTAACCCTCATGTTATGTTAAACAACCTATATAAATACACAGATTTACAAAGTTCATTCGGGATTAACATGATCGCTTTAGTTGGTGCACAACCAAAGATGATTACACTTAAGGACGCGCTTTACTACTACTTACAACATCAAATTGAAGTCATTCAAAGACGTACTGTATTTGATTTAAGAAAAGCAGAAGAAAGAAAGCATATCTTAGATGGTCTAGTTATCGCACTTGAAGATATTGATGCTGTCATTGAACTTATCAAGAAGTCTCCAACAGGCGAAGAAGCAAGAACCAACTTAATGGATACTTACAACTTAACAGAAGTTCAAGCTAGAGCGATTCTTGATATGAGATTACAACGTCTAACAGGACTTGAAATCGAAAAGATTAAAGAAGAAAATAGAGACCTTACTGTTAAGATTATTGACTATAAAGACATCATTTCAAGCGACTCAAGAAAACACGATATCATCCGTATGGAACTTCAAGAAATTAAAACCAAATATGGAGATACTCGTAAATCAATCATGAGTCTTGATTTAGATATTTCAATCGAGAATGAAGATTTAATTCCAGTTGAAGATGTTATCATTACAGTAACTCATAATGGTTATATCAAACGCATGAGCATGGATGAGTATAAAGCACAAAATCGTGGTGGGGTTGGTATTACAGCCATCAAGATGCACGATGATGACTTTGTAGAACACATGCAAATGACCAATACACACTACTATCACTTATTCTTTACAAATAAGGGTAGAGTCTATAAGATTAAGGGGTATCAAATTCCTGAAGGATCAAGACAAGCTAAAGGATTACCAATTGTTAACTTGTTGTCATTTGACAAAGATGAAACATTAGTTACATTTACTTGTATCAAAGACTTCGAATCCGATAGCAGCTTCTTATTCTTTACAACCAAAAACGGTATCGTTAAACGTACCCCAGTATCAGAATATCAAAACATCAGAACTAACGGAATCATTGCGTTAGGTCTAAAAGAAAATGATGAATTACTAGCTGTTAAGACCACAGATGGCACAACCAATGTGATCCTTGGGGCATCCAATGGTAAGGCAATCCGTTTCGATGAAAACGATGTTAGATCAATGGGACGTACTGCAACAGGTGTTAGAGGTATGGACTTACCTGATGGTGACGAAATCATCGGAATGACCACAATTAAGAGCGATCAAGAAGAAATCTTAGTAGTTACTGAAAAAGGCTTTGGTAAGCGAAGTCTCGCTGAAGAGTATCGCTTGCAAACCCGTGGCGGTAAGGGCGTTAAGGCATTAAATGTTACAGAGAAAAACGGTAACTTAAGAGCCTTGAGAAGCGTGGATGAAAGCATGGACGTTATCATCGTATCTGATAAGGGTATGGTTATTCGTACACACGTTGAGCAAATCTCCCAAACCAAACGTGCAACTCAAGGGGTTAAACTAATTAGTCTAAAAGATGACCATAAGGTTGTAACTCTAGCGATGGTTCCTCATGAAGATGAAGAAATCATTGAAGAAGTTGTTACTCAAGAAGTATTACCACTAGAAGTAACTAAAAAAGTGGTAGAGATTGCCGAAGTAGAAGCAGAAAAAGAAGAACCAAAAATTCAAGAAGATTTATTTGATATGTAATAATTTAAAATCCACAGTTCAAAATGAGCTGTGGATTTTTCTTATTAGTCGATGATTTGTTCGCCTAAGTATTTCGCTATTTGCTTAACGTCTTTATCGCCTCGACCAGACAAATTTACAACAATGATTTTATTTTCATCTAGATTTGGGGCAAGCTTCAATGCATAAGCGACTGCATGTGAACTTTCGATAGCAGGAATGATTCCTTCTTTAATGGATAAGTATTGATAAGCCTTGATGGCCTCATCGTCGGTTATTGAGACATAGGTTGCCCTCTTAGTATCATGTAAGTAACTATGTTCAGGTCCTACTCCAGGATAGTCAAGGCCGGCAGATATAGAATAGACCTCGCTGATTTCTTCATTGGTCATTAGCACTTTTGTATACATCCCGTGTATTGGACCGTTAATACCTTTTGTGATGGTAGCTGCATGTTTATCTGTTTCAAGACCCATACCACCTGCCTCTACCCCTATTAATGAAACCTCATGGTTTTCTATAAAAGGGTAAAATGCCCCAATTGCATTGGATCCACCACCAACACACGCGATGACATAGTCAGGTAGTCTTTGTTCTTTCTCTAGGATTTGAGCTTTGATCTCTTCGCCAATGACTTTTTGAAAGTCTCTGACCATGGTTGGGTAAGGATGAGGTCCAACAGCAGAACCAATTAGATAAAAACAAGTATCCAGTTCTAAACTCCATTTTTCTAGGGCGCTATCAACTGCTTCTTTTAGCGTCCTTTGTCCAAATTCTACACTAATTACGGTAGCCCCTAACAGTTTCATTTTGTATACATTTAGGGCTTGTTTTTCGATGTCTACTGCACCCATGTGAATCTCACATTCCATATTAAGGAGTGCAGCTACTGTTGCGGTTGCTAAACCGTGTTGGCCAGCACCAGTTTCGGCGATTAGTTTTTTCTTGCCCATTCTTTTCGCAAGTAATGCTTGCCCTAAGACATTATTAATCTTGTGAGCCCCTGTGTGATTCAAATCCTCTCGCTTTAGATATATTTTGGCACCACCTAAAGCATTTGTTAGATTTTCTGCATAATAAAGAAGACTGGGTCTATTCGCATAATCCCTATATAGCGTCTTTAACTCTTTGTTGAAGACATCATCGTCTTTATACTTTAGATAAGCTTCTTCAACTTCTTTTACTGCCTTTAAAATGTGCGGTGGGACTAGTTGTCCACCAAAAATTCCAAATTCCATTCTATTCCTCTTTTCTTTTATAAGAGTCTTTGTCTGGTCGTAACTGAGTTGGGTATAAAAAAAAGCCCATGACGTCAAAAAGACATCATGGGACGAATAATCGTGGTACCACCCAAAGTTCAAGAATCCATAGATTCTCCTCAAAAAAATACGCCGTCATCTAAGACTTTAATATTTCTGCCCTATAACGTGAGCTCACGGCCGAGGCTACTTATCGCCCTGCTTCTACCTAAGTCCATTCATCAAAGTGGTTCATACTTGTCTTACACTATCACAAGCTCGCTTAATGTCCCATAAAGTGATTACTACTCTAAGGTCTTCGAATTTAACTCTATTATAATGGTTTTTCAATAAAAAACAAGGCTTTTTTTACGTATTTTGGATTGAGTTGTATTTACTTTTTAGGTTCTTTAGGCTATAATGTAGTCAATTCGATGATTGAGATAAGTACATAATACCGTTTTACAAGAGAATGGGTGGTTGGTGAGAACCCTAAAACAAGTTATGGAAATCTACTCATGAGAGGTGTTAATTCCACCCGCGAGCTTGCGTTAAAAAGCATTAAAGCGCTACGAGTAATCGTAGAACTAAGGTGGTACCGCGATTATTCGTCCTTTTTAGAATTTTGATATTCTTTAAGGACTTTTTTATTCATCCAGGAGGGAACATATGTTAGACATTAAATGGATTAAAGACAATTTAGAGGTTGCAATCGCTAGATTAAACACAAGAGGTAAAGACTTTTCTTATTTAAGAGAAGTGGTTTTAAAAGATGATGAAAGACGTGCGTTAATTGCAGAAGTTGAAAAACTAAAAGCACTACGCAATCAAAAATCAAAAGAGATTGGTCTGATGGCTAAGAAGGGTGAAGACACTGAACCTGTAAAAGAATCCGTTAGACAAATGGGTGAATCTATTAAAGAAATGGATGAAAAAATTGTTCAAATTGATCAATACATTAAAGAACAACTTCTTAATACGCCCAATCTTCCTAACCAAGATATTCCTGTTGGATTTGATGATAAAGACAACAAAGAAATTTATAAATGGGGCACACCAAAGAACTTTGACTTTGAAATTAAAGATCATGCTGAACTAGGTGAGAAACTCGGCATTCTTGATTTCCAACGTGCAACTAAAGTAACAGGCACAAGATTTGTGATTGATAGAGGATTAGGTGCTAGACTTGAACGTTCACTTATTCAATTTATGATGGAATTACATGCTGAAGATCATGGCTATACAGAAATCATTCCACCATTTATCGTAAATGAAGACAGTATGTTTGCTACAGGTCAATTCCCTAAGTTTAGAGAAGATGCTTATAAAGTAGGAACGGAAGAAGATTCTTGGTATCTAAATCCAACTGCAGAAGTGCCTACAATCAACATGTATCGAGATGAAATCATCGATGCAGATTTATTACCACTCAAGTTTGTTTCTTTCACAACAGCATTTAGAAGTGAAGCGGGTTCTGCGGGTAGAGATACAAAAGGTATCTTAAGACAACACCAGTTCAACAAAGTCGAACTCATTAAGTTTACCAAACCAGAAGACTCTTATGCAGAACTTGAAAAGATGCTTAAGAACTCTGAGAAGGTCCTTCAATTGCTTAAATTACCTTATAGAGTCGTTGCTTTATCTACTGGAGATTTAGGATTCTCAATGGCTAAGACATATGACATTGAAGTATGGGTTCCAAGCCAAAACACCTATAGAGAAATTGGTTCTATTTCTAATGCTGAAGACTACCAAGCTAGAAGAGGAAACATTCGTTTCAAACGTACAAAAGATGCTAAGACAGAATATGTACATACACTCAATGGATCTGGTCTAGCAGTCGGAAGAACGATGATTGCTATTATGGAAAACTACCAAAATGCAGATGGTACGATTACAGTTCCAGATGTATTAGTACAATACATGCACACAACCGTAATCAAATAACACAATTTACGACAATTTTATGATATTTATTCGACATTTAACCGGTATAATCCATACCATACAGATATCATTTAATTTCTCCTAAAAACCTATGATATAATGAAAGTGCCCTAAAGAGGCACTTTCTTCATTTAAATGAGGTGATTTCATGAAAATATATTATGTGGAAGATGAACTAGATTTATCGCAAATCATAAAGAAGTATTTAATTAAAGAAGGCTTTGACGTCGTCGTTTTTGAGTCTGGTGAAGAAGCAATTACGCATGTAGGAGATGAAGTGGATTTATGGATCCTCGATATCATGTTAACAGGCGATATTAACGGGTATGATTTAATCGAAGCCATCAAGAAGAAAAATCCAACCACAGCGGTTATGTTTACCTCTGCGAGAGATCACGATTTAGATAAAATTAGAGGTCTTGAGTTAGGTAGCGATGACTACTTAGCGAAACCTTACTCACCAAGAGAACTCATCTTACGTGTCAAAGCGATTCTAAAAAGAGCTAATAGACAAAGTACCAACATACTTAAGTATGATGACTACGAAATCAATATTGAGAAAAGAATTATCAAAGAAGGCGATGAGTCAATCGAACTTACAAACAAAGAGTTTGAACTCATGTTGTTCTTCTTAGAAAACTTGAACCAAGCATTCTCAAGAGAACAAATTCTAAGTCACGTTTGGGGACCAGATTACTTTGGTTCTGACAGAGTTGTCGATGATTTATTAAGACGTTTAAGACAAAAAATGCCTAAACTAAAGATTGAAACCATCTATGGTTATGGTTATAGACTATTATAATGAGACACTATAAACTATCCATTCAAGTCATTATCCTTTTCTCATTTGTAACGTTCTTTTCAGCTTTAGTATTCGGATTTATCACCTATAAAAACTATCAGAGTGTCTATATTGGTTTAGCTAGAAATGAAGTTGACAATTACGTTGAAGCTACAATCGACAATCCAAGGGATACAGAATCTTATCTAGGATATATCACAATCACTGTAAATAAGATTTCAACGTTTGAAGCGGCTGTAACGAATCGTTATATCTCACCAAATGCTAGAAAATTATTAGGCAATGATGAAACATTAACAGATGCGATTGTACGTGCTGCATACTTAGGAGAATTCATCTATAGTAATGCGAATGAAACATTTTATCTTTCGATTCGAACTAGAACAGAAATCAGCGAGTCACTTACTGAGTACTACATTGGGATAATGGACGATACATATATTAATTCCGTTAAGGCTGTCACAGCAAAAGAAGATGTTCTTATGACATTCATCGGAACATTTATGACGTTTTCAATCATCATCTTACTAGGTAATATGGCGATTGCGATATGGAGTAGAAACTTAACAGCGAGAATCAAATACCTTCAAAGAGAAGTCAATCAATTCACCAACACAGGGTATGAAAACAAAGTCTACTTGAACGGGAATGACGAGATTGCTGAACTATCAAAAGCAATCGAAAATCTCAGACTCGAGATTAGAGAAAACGAACATACTAAACAAGAAATGTTCCAAAATGTATCACATGATTTAAAAACACCAATTTCAGTTATTCAGTCTTACGCTGAGGCGATCCTTGATGGAACAACCGAAGTTGAGGATGCAAAAATCATTATTAAACAAACAGAAAAGCTTCAAGGAAAAGTTAAAATGCTTCTTGAATTATCAAAGATTTCTACCTTGGAAATGAAGGAATCACTAGAATCTATTCCAATGAAAGAAGTGATTAATCAAGTCTATTTTAACAATAAAATTAGACTCAATAATCTAAAAGTTATCCTCGATTTGGATGACACAGAATTCCTAGGTGTTAGAGAATATTTCTATACTTCAATAGAAAATCTGATTGATAATGCAACAAGATATGCAAGTAAAGTCATTGAGGTTACGCTTAAAAATGGTGTACTAACGATTTACAATGATGGACCAGCCATTGAAGAAAAATATATCACTGGTGGGTTTAAACCATATGAAAAAGGTTCTCGTGGACAGTTCGGCATAGGGATGTCGATTGTACAGAAAACCTTCAATAAGTTTGGGTATTCACTCGTAGTTGAGAATATGAATCCAGGGGTTAAATTTACAATAAAGCATTAAGAATTGAAGCTCTAATAGATTCAAAATCTTGCTTAGTTAAAGAGGCTGAATGATTCACCATATGCATGTGTTTAAGATCATCATTTTCATATCTAGGTAAGATGTGCATGTGAAAGTGGAAAACGCTTTGTGAAGCGATAATACCATTATTATTTAAGGTGTTTAGTCCAAGTGGGCTGAACGCCTTTTTTATCGCTTGAGACAATCTAACTACGACGCTAAATAAATGTCCAGCAACCTCTTCTGGCAACTCAAAAATATCTTTATAAGGTGTCTTTGGAACAACCAAAGTATGCCCTTTTGTTGCTTGAGTAATATCTAGAAACGCGATGACTAAATCGTCTTCATAAACGATATTCGCAGGGATTTCTCTTTTGATGATTTTAGTAAAAATAGTATCCATGTTAACCCTCCATTAAGTATGATTATTATATCACAAAATAAACAAATAGAAAGTCTGTGTTTAATTACTATGAATAAATATTCATACTATTGGTCGGTTATATTGTTTTATAAAACAAATAGTGCTATAATTGTGGAGTAAATAGAAAGGATTTGAAAATATGAGAAAAATACCAATCGGTGTATCCGGAAGACACCTACATTTAACCCAAGAACATTTAGAAGCACTATTTGGTCCTGGTTATGAATTAACAGTATTCAAAGATCTTAGCCAACCCGGTCAATATGCAGCTAATGAAAAAGTAGACGTATATAGCCCAGCAGGTAAATTAATTGCAGGGGTTAGAATTCTTGGCCCAGTAAGACCAGCTTCACAGGTAGAAATTTCTAGAAGTGACGCAATCAGAGGAAAATTTGTTGCCCCAGTTAGATCCTCAGGAGATGTAAAAGGTTCAGGTGCTTGCAAACTTGTTGGCCCAGCTGGTGAAGTAGAATTAACTGAAGGCGTTATTGTTGCAGACAGACACATTCATTTCTCTTTAGAAGACGCTAAAGAATTTGGCGTTAAAGATGGAGAAGTTGTTTCCATTAAAGTTGGCGGTATTAAAGGCGGTATCCTTGATAACGTATTATGCCGTGTTTCATCTAAATATGCATTAGATTGTCATTTAGACACCGATGATGGTGCCGCTTTTGAATTATCTAATGGCGACCTTTGTGAGCTTGTTAAAGCTTACGAAATCACTAAATAAGCCTACTCACATAGGCTTTTTTTTAAGTTGGAGGCTATATATGTTCAAAACGTTAGAAAATACCAAAGTTTTTAGAGATCCCCTTTATGGATACATCCAAGTTAAACATCAGGTAATCGCAGACCTTATTGACACCAAAGAGTTTCAAAGACTCAGAAGAATCCGTCAATTATCTGGCGTATCGATGGTTTTTCATGGTGCTGAACACTCGAGGTTTTCTCACAGTCTTGGCGTATATGCTTTGGCTTATAAAGCACTATCTGATATTGAAATATTAAAAAAGACGCTATCTGAATATGAACAAATCTTATTTATGTGTAGTGCGTTACTTCATGATGTTGGACATGGCCCTTACTCTCATGCGTTTGAACATGTGTTTATGTTAGGTCATGAAATATCTACAACCAAAATCATCGAAGGTAACACGGAGATTAACCAAGTTCTTTCTAAACACCATAAGAGTCTAGCTAAAGATATATCAAGTGTCATTCTTAAAATGAATAAGTTCAAAATAGTTGAACAACTTATCTCATCTCAACTAGACATTGATAGAATGGACTATCTAGAACGAGATGCGTTTCATACAGGAGCAACCTACGGCAGATTAGATAAAGACAGAATCTTTAGAATGCTTACCATTAAAGATGAAAAAGTCGTCTTTAAAGAAGGCGCCATCCATGCGATAGAAAACTACTTAATGAGTCGATATCACATGTACTGGCAAGTCTATTATCATCCAGTAGCAAGATCTTATGAAATTATTTTAGAGAAAATATACAAACGGATTCTTGACCTTTATAAGGATTCTAAACTCGATGACGATTATGCAAGTTATCTAAAGACTATTATCGAAAACGGGTTTGAAGAAGATGCATATTTTGAGCTCGACGATTATTATGTAAATGGCTTAATAAAAAGGTTTTCTCACAGTAAAGATGATATTTTAAGAGATCTATGTTTATCGTTTTTAAAACGAGAACTATTTGATTATATCGAAGTAAATACCAACGAAGAAGAGAAAATGAGTCGTTTAGTGTATGAAAAAAAACTATCAGAATATCATTATAAGATTGACCAAGTTACACAACGCACATACTTAATTGAAGAGTTTGATATATTAGCATCAAGCATTCATATATTAAAATCGGATGGATCCATTGTGTCATTAGACCAAGTCTCACCAATCATCAAAGGTCTATCAACTTCAGGAATCAAAACAGATCGTAAACTCTACTATCGAGGTTCCCATGAATAAAGTGTATATCGTTGAAGGAAGACATGACTATAATAGATTAAAAGAAATCGACCCTAATCTGATGATATTAATAACCAATGGGGCAGCCATTTCGATGACATTTATTGAAGAGCTTAAACGTTTAGAAGAAGACAACGAATTGATTCTAATGGTAGATGCGGACAATGCAGGTGAACGACTAAGAAGGATTATTACCAGACATATTCCTTCAGTAAAACATATTTTTATTAAGAAAGAAGAATCAACTTCTAAGAATGGTAAGAAGGTAGGTATCGAACATGTGAATAGAGAACTTCTCAAAGAAGCTCTATCAGATATTAAGACCCCTACAAACTTATCGGACATTACCTTTGAATTTTTATATGACTTGGGTTTACTAGGTGAGCCTGATTCAAAAAAAAGAAGACTTGCGTTGTGCGAGTATTTAAACATTGGATATGTGAATGGAAAGAATTTAGTAAGTAGGTTAATTCTTTTTGGATACGTCCAAAAAGATATATTGGAGGCTTTACATGAACTCGAAACCTAAGAAGAAGTTCGGACAGAACTTTCTAAAAAGTGAATCCACATTAAACAAAATTATATCCGGTAGTGGTGTTACTAAAAATGACATCGTTATCGAAATTGGTCCTGGAAGAGGCGCGCTCACTAAGCATTTAGTCAAGCATGCGAAACAGGTATATGCCTTTGAAATAGATACTTCATTAACAAGTTATCTTAATCCGATCATCGCTGAGAATTCTAACTTAGAGGTTATCTACCAAGATATTCTCGAAACGGATTTAAATACATTTATTGAAGAACACATCAAAGATAATGTGAAAGTGATTGCGAATATTCCCTATTACATCACTTCACCCATTATCTTTATGTTACTAGATTGTCCACGTGTTACAGATATGACCCTTCTTATTCAAAAAGAAGTTGCAGATCGTCTTGCCAGTCTTCCTAACAGTAAAGACTATGGTGCAGTGACTGTTTTGATTCAGTCGTTATGTGAAGTCACAAAAGTCACTCAAGTCAAACGAACAGCTTTCTATCCTGCACCCAATGTAGACAGTACAGTAATCAAACTTACAAAGTCCTTACGCTATCAAAATGTGATTACTAACCAAGTGTTTTTCAAACAGTTGGTTAAAGCAGCATTCACTCAAAAACGTAAGACATTACTCAATAATTTCGAAAGTGCTTTTAATTTATCAAAAGATGAATTACTAACCAAGCTTCAATCCATAGATCCAAAATATGACTATTTTACAAGAGCTGAGGCAATGACGATTGAAGACTTCATTGCACTATCCAATGGGTGGTAATATGAAAGAACTGGCGTACGCAAAAATCAATCTTATTTTAGAGATTAAAGGTAAAAGAACAGATGGTTATCATGAGTTAAGAAGCTTGATGATTCCAATTGAATTTTATGATACATTAGAGTTTTTTATCTCAGAAGAAGATCAAGTTATCTCGAATGTTGAAATAGAAAACAATGCTATCTTAAAGACTATTTCTTATATGAGAAGTCAAATAGGTTTTAAGGAAAATGTCTTAGTAAAGCTAAATAAAGTAATTCCTATTGGCTCAGGTTTAGGTGGTGGAAGTGCAGACATATCCGCAACCATTAGAGGTGTTAATCGCCTTTTGAATCTAGATTTAACTGATGAAGTTATGGGAGATATTGCAAATCAATTAGGGTCTGACACATTATTTACACTTAACAACAGACCTGCCATTGTTGAGGGTAGAGGAGACAAGATAAAGTTTATTGATATGACTCATAAACTCGAATCAATTCTGTTAATTCTACCGAATATATCACTACTTACAAAAGACATCTTCAAGGCTTTTAAAAGTTCGAATAAAAATGATTTTGACCGAAGTGTTACAGATGTTTTATCTGGTAAACTCAGTCTTTATAATGACTTATTAGAACCAGCTCTCGAAGTGAGTAAATCGTTGAGTGATTTATATCATTCACTTAGATCTGACGGGTTTGATGTATATATGTCTGGAAGCGGATCTACATTATTTGTCGTTAATCCAGATGAGGTTTTAGTGAATCGGATAAAGATGTATCAAAATGTTACTTTGATACATACAAAACAACACTAATTATTGTTATAATTAAATTATGAGGGGGTAAGTATTATGTCAGTGATTGATGGAAAGAAAGTAAAACTATTTGGATTGTCTTCAAATCCACAACTCGCAAGGGAAATTAGTGAATCTTCAGGGATTCCTCTGTCACCTTGCGACATCATGAGATTTGCAGATGGTGAAATTGGAATTAACATTACAGAGTCTGTTAGAGGACATCATTGTTTTGTGATCCAACCAACTAGTAAACCAGTTAATGAGCATCTCATGGAAATTCTAATTTTCACAGATGCATTAAAACGCGCAAGTGCTGCGAGTGTTACAATTATCATGCCTTATTATGGGTATTCTAGACAAGATAGAAAAGCTAAATCTAGACAACCAATTACAGCAAAACTAGTTGCAGACTTATTACAAGTATCCGGTGTTGACCGAGTGATTTGTATTGACTTGCATGCAGCACAGATTCAAGGGTTCTTCGATATTCCAATCGATAACTTCCCTGGCATGCCGCTTATTTCGACCCATTTTTTAAATCTTAACTTAGAGAATGTTACAATCGTATCTCCAGACCATGGTGGTGTGACTCGTGCCAGAAGCTTTGCGAAATTCTTCAACGCACCAATTGCTATCATCGATAAGAGAAGACCAGAAGCCAATAAAGCTGAAGTCATGAATATCATCGGGGATGTTGAAGGTAGAACTTGTATTATGGTAGATGACATCATTGATACAGGGGGCACATTAATAGCTGGTTCAGAAGCGCTTCTTAAGAAAGGCGCTATAGCTGTCTATGCAGCGGCCACTCATGCTTTATTTTCAAGTAACGCGATTGAACGTATATCCAATTCCCCTATTAAAGAAGTAGTTGTTACCAATTCGGTTGTGGTAGATGACTTAGAAAAATATCCTAAAATTGTTCAATTATCGATTGGCCAATTACTTGGTAAGGCAGTCTTACATATTATAGATGACGAACCAATTAGCCAAATCTTTGAAAACATTTACGACACTAAAAAAAGTTGAGACTGATTATAGGCCTTGGAAATCCAGGAAAAGAGTACGCGAAAACCAGACATAACGTTGGGTTTGAAGTACTTGATGTTCTAGCAGATGCATTAAATGTAAGTTTTAAATTAGAAAAATCTTTTAAAGGTGAAGTAGCAATGACTAACTACGGATCTGAAAAAGTCATATTGTTGAAGCCATCTACGTTTATGAACTTATCAGGAGAATCTGCGATTCTTGTGAAACAGTTCTATAAAGTTGAGCTAGATGATATTATCGTAGTATACGATGATATTGCTCTAGATTTAGGAAAACTCCGTTTGCGTATGCAAGGGTCTTCAGGTGGACATAACGGCATTAAAGATCTAATCAAACACTTTAATACACAAGAATTTAAACGCATTCGTATTGGGATTTCCAGTTCAGATAAAGCATTAAGAAATCACGTTTTAGGTAAATTTTCTAAAGATGAACAAACCGAAATGTCTATTAGCTATCAATATGCTAAAGATGCATTAATTGATTTTATTAAACAAGTCCCATTTGTGGACATTATGACCAAATATAACACCCCGGCGTCTTCCTAAGACGTCCGGTTTTCGTCGTCCGGAGGTAAAAATGAAACCATTCTTGAAGTATTTTAAAGGTTTATACCCACATGAAAAGATTCTAAGTGAAAAGCATGATTTGGTATTAAATCAAACCAATGATGCTTATAATATGACACTCATAGCGAGTGATTTTTTGGCGAGCAATGACACAATTTATGTCGTCTTACCTAATCTATATCTCGCACAACTCTATTATGATGGGTTATCCTTATTACTAGAAGATAATGATGTGTTATTTTATCCTTCTGATGAAATCTTAACCTCACTTTTGGCATTAACCTCAATAGAGTTTAAGATTGAAAGAATCTACGCCATTGGTTCTTTACTTGAGGGTAAGAAAAAGATTGTAGTCACCCATCAAACCGGTGCGATAAGGAAGAACCATTCCACCAATAAATGGATTCTTTCAACCAAAGAAATCAAACAAGCAGATTACCTGGATCAAAAAGAGTTTATCGACTATTTGGTTAATCATGGTTATAAGCGTGAGTATACCGTCATTAAAACCGGTGAGTTTAGCGTCAAGGGAGATATCATCGACATATTTCCAATAGGCAGTGAATCTCCTTATCGTATCTACACAGGATTTGATGAAGTCGAAAAAATCAAACTGTTTAAACCTGATACTCAAATAACCTTCGGAGAAGTATCTTCAATTAAGATACTTCCAATGAATGAACTGTTTTTCTCAGATGAAGAGAAAGAACTCGTAATTGATGAGATTGAAACATTCTTTTCCAAAAAAGTATTATCAGAGCTTGAATCCAAAAAACTAAACACAGACTTAGATCAACTTTACCAACGACAAAACTTAGATGGGTTATCTTTCTATATGCCTTTTTTCAAAGATTCTAATCATACCATCTTTGATTTTACCGAACATAAGAAAATATATTTTATCGATAAATACAAGATGGCTAAGAACCAAGATAGAATGTTACTAGACTTAGAAGAATACGTTAAAACTTATAAAGGTAGAAATTTCTTAGACATACCATTTTATTTTTCATTAGAGGATTTATATAACTATCCACACATAGAAATCAGTGGATTTACAAGAGTGGGTATCGTCAATGACGTTAGCATTCACGCAAGAGACGCAATCACTTATCAAGGTAACTATGAAGCTTTCATTGATAGAGTTCTAAAAGAACCTTATACTTACATGATTGGGTTATCACAACCATCAAGATATGAAAAACTTAAAGAGTTACTAGAAAATAAGAATATATCTTATGTCGTCAATCCAGATGAGATTAAAAAAGATATCGTTAACATTTTATATCCAGAACAGCTCTTACCATTTGATTTAGTCAAACATGGTTTAGTGGTGTTATCTGAATCAGACATATTCGATTATAAAAACAATAAGCGCAAGATTAGATATAAGAGCGTAATGTCTGAAGCGGTAAAGATTTCTTCCATTGAAGAACTAAAAACAAAAGACTATGTCGTTCATTACGATTATGGTATTGGACAGTATTTAGGCATTAAAGAAATGGAATTGTCCGGTGTGATTAAGGATTATTTACACATCGCCTATGAAGGAACAGACTATTTATACATTCCAGTAGATCAAATCGATAAGGTATTAAGGTATTCATCCAAAGATGGACATGAACCTAAACTAACTAAGCTAGGAACGAATCAATGGAATAACACAAAGAAGAAAGTTAAGAGTAAGTTAAAAGACATTTCAGATAAACTGATTGCCTTATACAAAGAACGTGAACATGCAGTAGGGTATGAGTTCATCCAAGATAACGACATGCAAAAGGCATTCGAAGCTAACTTCGAGTTTGATGAAACCATTGATCAACTTAAATCTATTGAAGCAGTTAAAAGAGATATGGAATCGAAAAAACCAATGGACAGACTCCTAATCGGAGATGTTGGATATGGTAAAACAGAAGTAGCGATGAGAGCTGCATTTAAAGCAGTGGTATCAGATAAACAAGTTGCTTACTTAGTCCCTACAACCGTTCTAGCGAGACAACACTTCTATGCCTTCAAAAAACGATTTGAATCCTTTGGGGTTACAGTGGAACTATTAAGTAGATTTGTTTCACAGCGCGAACAAACAGACATATTAGAAAGACTTAGGAAAGGGCTTGTGGATGTCGTTATCGGGACTCACAGGTTATTGTCTAAAGACATTAAATTTAAAGACCTAGGCTTATTAATTATTGATGAAGAACAACGCTTTGGTGTTGAACATAAAGAACGAATTAAAGAAATGAAAGTGAATATTGACTGTCTGTCTTTATCGGCGACTCCTATTCCAAGAACCCTTCAAATGGCACTCATGGGGATTAAAGACTTATCGATGATTGAGACCCCACCCCTTAATAGATATCCAATTCAAACCTATGTGGTGGAACGTCAAGATGCGATCATAAAAGAAGCCATTGAAAGAGAACTATCAAGAGCAGGACAAGTCTTCTACTTATATAATAAAGTCTCAGATATCGAATTAGTGGTTAAGAAATTAGAGTATTTAATACCGGATTCGAAGATTACCTTCGTACACGGTAAGATGTCAAAAGATAAAATTGAAGATGTCATCACAGATTTCATAGATAGGAAATTTGATGTGTTAGTCTCAACGACCATCATTGAAACGGGCATTGATATTCCAAACACCAATACATTACTCATTCACGATGCAGATACCTTAGGGTTATCTCAACTCTATCAAATTAGAGGACGTGTCGGAAGAAGCGATAAGATTGCCTATGCATATCTAATGTACGCGAGACATAAAGTCATGACTGAAGATGCGATGAAACGTTTGAAGACCATTCAAGACTTCACAGAGTTAGGGTCAGGATTTAAGATTGCGATGAGAGATTTATCCATTAGAGGTGCAGGAGATATTCTAGGTGGTGAGCAAAGTGGGTTCATTGATACGGTTGGGATAGAAATGTATCTAAGACTACTTGAAGAAACGATGGATGAACAACAAGGTATCAAGAAACCAGAACCAAAAGAAGAGAAAGACTTGGTACTATCTAATAGACACATCTCAAGTGACTATATTGATAACGATGAAGTCAGAGTCGCAATCCATAAACGAATCTCTGGGTTAAACACTTTAAACGATGTTAAAAATCTCCAAATCGAACTTGAAGACCGCTTTGGAAAAGTCGATGATGAATTGATCATCTATATGTATGAAAAAGTGTTTAAGAAACTATGTGCCAAACTTGGTGTTGAAAAAACCATTAAGTCAACCACAGAAGTTACATTGGTCTTATCCATTGAATCAACAGAAACCATTAATGGTGAATCGCTATTCTTATATGCAAGTGAAGTCGATGCCAACATTAAACTAAGTTATTTGCATGACCGTATACATATATCGATGTTACTTGATCAAAACAATAAACATTATCTATATCGATTTATTGAATACTTGTCTTTAGTAACTAAACACTTATAACAAAAAGAGGATCTTTATAAGGTCCTTTTTACTTAATCAACAAAAAAACGTGCCAAAAAAATACACAAACGAACAAAATGATATAAATATTTCAAAATGTGTAACAAAAATGTTGCAAATTCATTCATAATGTGTAAAAATAAAGTACAAAAGTGAGGACACAAAAATGTACACAAGAGAAGACATACTTAGATTAGCCAAAGAATCAGATGTGAGATACGTTCGTTTGCAGTTCACGGATATGCTGGGTACTGTAAAAAATGTTGAGATTCCTGTAGGAAATTTAGATAGAGCTTTAGATAATGACATCATGTTTGACGGTTCTTCTATAAAAGGTTTTGTTAGAATTGATGAAGCCGATATGTATTTATACCCTGATTTAAATACATGGTTAGTGTTAGAGTGGGAAAAATCTCCTGTTGGAAAAGTAGCTAGACTCATTTGTGATGTCTACAAATCAGATAGAACGCCTTATGAAGGTGATCCTAGATTTATCCTTAAACGCAACCTATTAGAACTTAAGAAACTTGGATTTGATAAGTTCAATGTTGGCGTTGAACCGGAGTTCTTTTTATTTAAATTAGATGCTTCTGGAAGACCAACCATGGAGTTTTCTGACTTAGGTGGGTATTTTGATTTATCCCCAATTGATGGGTCTGAAGACGTCAGACGCGATATTGTACTAGAACTTCAAAGAATGGGATTTGAGATGGAAGTATCTCATCATGAAGTCGCATACGGACAACATGAAATCAATTTCCATTTTGATAATGCCCTTGAAGCTTGTGATAACATTCAAACCTTCAAAGTTTTGGTTAAGAATGTCGCAAGAAGACATGGCTATCACGCGACATTCATGCCTAAACCAGTTCAAGGTATTAATGGTTCTGGTATGCACTCGAACCTTTCTATCAGCGATTCTAAAGGTAATAATGTATTTTACAATGCAAATTCAGCTAACGGATTAAGTGAAACAGCATTACAATTCATCGCCGGAATCATGAAACATGCTCAAAGCTTTGGGTTAGTATGTAACCCAATCGTAAACTCTTATAAACGTTTGGTTCCAGGTTATGAAGCGCCAGTATACATCGCTTGGAGCGATTCCAACCGTTCAACGATGATTAGAATTCCTTCTGCAAGAGGTAAAGGTCAAAGAATTGAAGTACGTTCGGTTGACCCAGCAGCAAACCCATACCTTGCAATGTCTGTGATGTTGGCTTCAGGATTAGACGGCATTAAGGCGAAATTAACAGCCTTAAACCCTTTAAAGAAAAATTTATTTAGAATGAGTGATTCAGAACGTAGAAGAATGGGTATCAAGAATCTTCCTGAAAACTTAAGAGAAGCCATCGAATTCTTTGAAAAGTCTGACTTAATGAGAGAGACATTAGGTGAAGAACTATTTGAAAAACTAATCGAAGCCAAAACTCGTGAGTGGGATGAATACAAGATGCGCATCACCCCATACGAACTAGAAAAATACTTACCAATAATTTAAAGAAATGAGCGAACCTCTGGAGAGAAGGTTCGCTCATTTTTTCTAGTTTGACACAAGTATCATTACATGATAAAATCACTCTTGGTTTCAAAGATAATTAAATAGGGGGATCATATGCAAACAGTGGTAGTTGTAGGAACTCAATGGGGCGATGAAGGCAAAGGCAAGATTACTGACTTTCTAGCTCAAAGAAGTGACATCGTTGTAAGATACCAAGGTGGAAACAACGCAGGTCATACGATTGTGCTTGATGGAAAGAAATACGCACTACATTCCATCCCATCCGGAATACTAAATCCGAACATCCAAAATATTTTGGCTAATGGAATGGTCATTAATCCTAAGGCGTTATTGATTGAACTGGATAAACTCGAAGGCATGGATTATAAAATTGCTATCTCTGATCGAGCACATGTGATTATGCCATATCATCTTATGTTAGATGAGGCAAAAGAAGCCAGTTTAACTCATAAGATTGGCACCACTCATAAAGGCATCGGACCTGCTTATACTGATAAAGCAGAACGTACCGGTCTTAGAATGGGTGAGTTTGTAAATGAAGAACTATTTAAAAGTAGACTAAGTGAAATCCTAGTTCAAAAGAACCAACAGCTAGCGATATATGGTAAAAAACCATTAGCATTCGATGATATATTTGTAGAATATAAGGTGTACGCAGATAGGTTAAGACCATTTGTGACAAATACATCAATACTGATTAATGAAACCATTTCAAAAGGCAAGAAAGTTCTATTTGAAGGGGCTCAAGGGACTTTACTATGCTTAGATCATGGAACATATCCTTTTGTAACATCTTCTAGTCCAACCGCAGCAAGTGTACCAATCAATACAGGCGTTGCACCATGGCTAATCAATGGCGCAATCGGCGTTACCAAGGCCTATACAACGAGAGTTGGAGAAGGACCGATGCCAACAGAACTAAACGATGACATTGCATCTTACATTAGAGAAAAAGGTCATGAATATGGGACTACTACAGGTAGAGCTAGACGAGTTGGTTGGTTAGACTTAGTTTTAATTAAACATGCTAAGACAAGTGGCGGATTATCCGGACTTGCAGTGACACTACTAGATGTCTTATCAAACATAGATACACTTAAGGTTTGTGTTGCATATGAGTTAGATGGAAAGGTAATCGATTATATTCCAAGCTTAGTAAATGATTTTGGCCGAGTAAACCCGGTTTATGTTGAACTAAAAGGGTTTAAAGAAGATATCACAGGTGTGAAATCCTTTAAGGAATTACCATTAGCCGCACAACAATATATCAAATTTATAGAAGATCAAACCGGAATCAAAGTTGTGATTTTCTCAGTAGGTCCAGATCGCAATCAAACCATTATTATCGATGACATATTTTAAACCGCTATTTGGCGGTTTTCTTTTTTTGTATTACTAAATAAAGTGTTTATTTGAATAGTTTAATATGTCTTTGTTGCTTCACAATACATTTTCGGACATAAGGGTTTGAAAGAAGCAAATTAGAAATGCTTGTCTCTATACTCTATGTGATAATTTGTGATATAATCTCTATGAGTAACGAAAAGAGTGGTTATTATATATAATAGAACCATTTTATATGCTATAATATGATTTACAAATGTAGTATTATCAAACCATAACAAGTAAGAAACGAACAATTATGATTTGACTCATAAAGAGAATTCTGAGGAGGACTTCTATGTCTATAGTTAAGAACAAGAAACGTTTCATGCATGATTTATCATTTATGGTAATTGATGCATTTTTAATCGTTGTCTCGTACGTAGCAGTAATTTCGATGCCGTTTGTATCAACAAAAGACTTAGATATGAAACTGTTAGCAATAGCACTGCCTATTGTTGTAGTATTCAAACTGCTAATCATGCATATAGGTGGAATCTATAGAATGATTTCTAAGTATGCAGGATTCGAGGATATTATGCGAATTATCATCGTTTCTATTGTTAGTAACGTGATGATTGTACTTTACATCGCGATTAGCGGGCAAATGTTTATCTATAAGTCATCGTTTTTGTTTATTACGACTATAGAAGTGATATTCTTAAGCATTCCACGTATGATCTACCGATTTAGACAATACTTTAAGAATAATGTTTTCTTGAATCCAAATATGGGTAGAAGAACCCTTATTATTGGTGCGGGTTCTGCCGGAGAATTGGTTTTAAGAGAAATTTACCGAAATAAAGATTTAACGAACCATGTTGTAGGGTTTGTTGATGATAACCTAGTAAAAATAGGGAATAGACTTAATGGAATCATTATTTTAGGTCCAATCGGACAAATCTCAGAATTCATTGAAAACTATAATATTGAAGAAGTCATCTTAGCAATCTCGAACTATTCCATAGATAAGTTAAACTGGCTAGTAGAACAAACTTCTAGTCATAATGTTAAACTAAGAAAACTACATTCCTATAGTGAAATAGACAAGAATCAACCAAAAATCGTCAATGTGAACGTTGAAGATTTACTGAACCGTGAAGTCATTGAACTTGATAATGATGGGATAGCTGACTTCATTAAAGGTGAAACCGTATTAGTTACTGGTGGGGGTGGTTCTATTGGTAGTGAGTTATGTAGACAAATTGCAGAATTCAAACCAAAAGAACTCATTATTTTCGATATCTATGAAAATAATGCCTATGAAATTCAACAAGAATTACTTCGTAAGTTTAATAAAGAAAATAGAGCACACGAATTAAAACTTATTGTTAGAATCGGAAGTGTTTACAATAATAAACGCTTGGATTCTATTTTTCAAGAGTTTAACCCAACTGTTGTATTCCACGCTGCAGCCTACAAACATGTTCCTTTGATGGAAGATAGTGCAGTAGAGGCAGTTAGAACGAATGTCTTAGGAACTTTTAATACCGCAAGGTTATCCAATCAATATGGTGTTAAGAAGTTCGTATTAGTGTCTTCTGACAAAGCGGTTAGATCAACCAACATCATGGGGGCAACTAAACGTTTCGCAGAGTTAATCATTCAAAACGAGAATGGAAATGGAGTAACCAAATTTTCAGCTGTTAGATTCGGTAATGTATTAGGGTCAAATGGTTCTGTTATTCCCCTATTTAAAAAACAAATCGAAGATGGGGGTCCAGTTACTGTAACCCATCCTGAGATTAATAGATTTTTTATGACAATCCCTGAAGCTGTCGGGTTAATCTTACAATCTGCAGTATATGCCAAAGGTGGAGAAATCTTCATTCTAGATATGGGAGAACCAGTTAAGATTAAAGATCTTGCAGAAAAGATGATTTCTTTAGCGGGTTATATTCCAAACAAAGACATTAAGATTGTTTATTCTGGCCTTAGACCAGGAGAAAAGCTCTATGAAGAGCTATTGGTTGATAAAGAAAAATCTGAACACAATGAGACAGAAAACAAAAAGATTTTCATCGAAAAACAAAGAGATGTTTCTGAATCTGAATTATGTTTAGATCATTTATTCAAAGATTTCGAAGAAAAGACGAATGAAGAAGTCAAACATATGGTTTCAGATGTAGTAAAAACATACAAAGTAAATGGACAAGAGTAACATCTCATGGAGGTAATTATATGTGTGGTATTGTAGGCTACATTGGTAACAAACAAGCTAAAGACGTTATCCTAGATGGATTAAAAAGATTAGAATATAGAGGCTATGACTCAGCGGGTATTAGTTTATTTAATATGCGTCAACAAATATTTGATGTTTATAAAGACCAAGGTAGAGTTGATAAACTCGCTAAGTCAGTACTAAAAAGTCCAAGATCTAATATTGGTATTGGTCATACAAGATGGGCGACACATGGTAAAGTTAATAAGGAAAACGCACACCCACACTACTCTCACTCTAGACGTTTTATCCTTGTACATAACGGGGTAATTGAAAACTATAAACAATTAAAAGAACAATACCTTTCAGGCGTTACGTTCTTAAGTGAAACAGACACAGAAGTGATTGCACAACTGATTGAAACATTCTCTAACACACTAAACATCGAGAATGCGATATTAACAACATTAAGATTATTAAGAGGCTCATATGCATTATTGATTTTGGATCAACAAAATCCTGATCTTGTTTATGCAGCAAAATACAAGAGCCCACTACTCGTTGGTAGAGGTAAAGAAGGCATTACAGTAGCATCTGACTTAATGGCATTAATCGGATACAGCGAAGAATACTTACCACTAGATGATAAGACATTCGTAGTAGCAAGCCGAGATAATCTAAAACTATTTGACATTAATCACAAGTCTTTAGTACCTAACTTTACAAAGATCGACATGACAAACGGTGATGTCGAAAGAGGCGAATATGCGCACTTCATGATAAAAGAAATCCATGAACAGCCTTCAGTAATCAGACGTATTGTTACTAACTACTTTGATAAGGATCAATCATTAATTAACAATCAAATATTAAAAGACATTAAGGGTTCCGATAGAATTTATATACTTGCTGCTGGGACATCTATGCATGCAGGTTTAATCGGTAAGAACTTATTTGAAAAACTAGCTTCCATTCCTGTTGAAGTGCATATTGCAAGCGAATTTGCTTATCAACAGCCACTCTTATCTGAAAAACCATTCTTCATTTTGGTTTCTCAAAGTGGTGAAACTGCAGACCTAAGAGCTTGTTTAGTCAATATCAAAGACCAAAACTATAAGGTATTAACCATTACTAACGTCGCAACTTCGACTTTAGCTAGAGAAGCGAATTACTTCTTAGAATTATATGCAGGACCAGAAATCGCCGTTGCTTCTACTAAAGCATATGTTGCACAAATCGCTATTTTGGCATTAGTCGCATACGAATTATCTAAAAAAACTTTCAGTATTAGAGAAGAACTTACCAAAGTGGCTTTATCGATTGAAAAGTTTTTAAGTGACGAAAACATGCGTTATTTGACAAGAAATCTATTGACTCACCGCAACTGTTTCTTCATTGGAAGAGGTCTTGACTACTATGTAGGATTAGAAGCTGCCTTGAAGTTAAAAGAGATCTCCTACATTCAAACAGAAGGGTTTGCTGCAGGGGAATTAAAGCATGGAACTATTGCGTTAATTGAGGAAGGTACACCAGTCATCGCAATGATTTCTAATCCTAGAATTAGTCATAATACAAGATCAAACTTGAATGAAGTACTTGCACGCGGTGCAAGAGCCATTCGAATTGTTATGTCAAATGTTGCTGAAGAAGATGACGAAGTTATCATCGATGAAGTTCATGAATTACTAACGCCAATGGCGATGGTTGTTCCAACCCAACTAATCAGTTATTATGCAGCGCTTGAAAGAAGCTATGACATAGATAAACCAAGAAATCTTGCAAAGAGTGTAACGGTGGAATAATATGAAATACTTTGGAACAGATGGGATTAGAGGCAAAGCGCTTGTTAAACTCACACCTGAACTTGCATTTAAAGTGGGTCAAAGTTTAAAACCTGTTATTAACCCTAAAATGATTATCATTGGTGGAGACACTAGACAATCATCCCCGCTTCTAGGATTGTCCATTGCCAATGGCGCAATGCTTGCTGGAATCGATGTGCTTTATTGTGGGATTACGTCCACTCCAATGTTGGCTCACTATGCAAAAGTGAATCATGCATTAGGTATTATGATTACCGCATCTCATAATCCTTTCACGGACAACGGCATTAAAATATTTCATAACGAAACTAAATTGGCAAACAATTTAGAAATCAAAATCGAAGATTTTATTGACTCAAATGAAATCATAAAATCGCCTACCTACGGGTCTTTCCGTTTCGTAGATGATGTTGAAGAAACCTATTTAAAACTCTATAATCAAATAAATATGACTCAAACTAAGTTTAAGGTTGGATATGATTCTGCCAATGGCGCAAACTACCTAATCGCCAAGAAAGTGTTTGATGTAATCGCCCCTAACAGCATTCAAATTGGCAACACTCCAGATGGTTTAAATATCAACAAAGGGGTGGGATCAATGCACTTAGAATCGATTAGTTCATTAGTTAAAACCCATCATCTTGATTTTGGATTCGCATTTGATGGCGACGCGGATAGATTAAACTTGGTCGATCAAAATCATATCTATGATGGAGATTTTATCGTATATATGATTGGTAAATATTTAAAATCTAAGAATCAATTACCAAACAATAAAGTGGTATTAACAAAGATGAGTAACCCAGGTATGCTAGAAGCCTTGAGCAATCTTGGCATTGGTTATACGTTAACAGACGTCGGTGACAAATATGTGTTAGACGCAATGTTAAAAGAAGGTTTAGTCGTTGGTGGAGAATCCTCAGGACACATTCTTTTAACCCATTTAATTCATTCAGGTGATGGCTTGCTTGCAGCGACCTATCTATTATCCATCTTAACTGAATTGAATATGACCCCTGAAGAATACACCAAAGAGGTCAAGCTTTATCCACTTAAAACAATCAATATCCCTAATGTCTCTAAGGACTCCATTAACCATCCAAAAGTGATTAATGTTAAAGAAGAAGTGTTAGAAATGCTAGGAGATAAGTCCCTTTTATTATTAAGACCAAGTGGTACGGAACCACTCATTAGATTAACCGTGAGCCATGAGAATAGCTCACTCGTAGAAAAAGCCATCGAGACACTAAGAAACGTTATTGAGGAGGTCAACCGATGAAAAAATATGCCCTTATTTTAGCCGCAGGTAAAGGTACCCGCATGCGAACTGAACAGCCAAAGTGTGCTTTCCCTATTTTAGGTAAGCCAATGGTTGAGTACATTGTTGAAAACCTTGAACGTACTGGTTTTGATGAAATTGTCACTATCGTCGGACACAAGAAAGAAGTACTAATGGATATCTTAGGTGATAAGGTCACTTATGCCGTCCAAACTGAACAGTTAGGTACAGGCCATGCTGCACTTAGTGCTTCAAGTGTACTAGAAGATAAAGAAGGTATTACGTTCATTCTTCCTGGGGATATGCCTCTAATGGAATATCCAGTTATGGATAAAATCTTAAGAGCCCATGGTGAAATGGGCAATGACTTAACGATTGTTACCATGAAGATGGATTATCCAAAAGGCTATGGAAGAATTGTACGTGACGAATATGGAACAGTCACAAAGATCGTTGAAGAAAACGATTGTACAGAGTACCAAAAGTCGATTAAAGAAGTTAACTCTAGTGTGTATGTAGTCGATAACAAAAAACTATTTGAAGCACTACATAAAATTAAACGTAACGAACGTAAAGGTGAGTTTTATTTAACAGACATAGTTGAAATTATGCACCAAACGTCCAAAGTTAATACGTTCATCGTAAGAAACCCATTAATTACCATGGGTATCAACGACCTTTATAGTGTAAGTATTGCTGAAAAACACTTAAGAGATATTATCAATAAGACTCATATGTTAAATGGCGTTGCCATTCTTAACCCTGAATCAGTGACAATCGGTCACGATGTCATTATTGAAGAAGGTGTTTGGATTTATCCTAACACTTCTATCGTAGGTAAATCAGTAGTCAAACATGGTGCACATGTAGGACCAAACACAGACGTTCATAATTCTGTCATTGAAGCAGAAGCTGTTGTTAGACACAGCGTTGTCTTGGATAGTGTTGTAGGTGAAAGATCCGTTGTTGGACCATTTGCTCACTTAAGAGGTCATGCTAATATTGGACCAGATAACCGCATTGGAAACTTCGTCGAGGTTAAGAATTCTACAACAGGCGAAGGCACAAAAGCAGCTCACTTATCTTATATCGGAGATTCTGAAGTAGGAGACAGAGTTAATTTTGGATGTGGCTCAATCACTGTAAACTATGATGGTGTTAAGAAACACAAAACCATCATTGGCGACGATGTATTCATTGGATGTAATGTCAATATGGTTGCCCCACTTAAGGTAGCTAACAATGTATTTATTGCAGCAGGGTCGACAGTGACTAAAGATATCCCAGAAGGCTCTTTAGCAATCGCAAGAAACCAACAAATCAATAAATCTGACTACTATAAACACCTAATCAAACCAAAAGATAAAGGAACTCAAGAATAATTACTTATAGGCACATTTAATGTGCCTATTTTTTTTAAATTCAAATTAGATAGCGATATAAAACTAGTATATGGTATGATTAAAGTAAATAAATGATTGGGCGTGAAACTATGAAAAAGAAGTATGTTAGAAAACTTTTTAACACGAAACATCCCTATGACACGATTAATACAACTGAATTGTTTGTAAATGCTATGCGTGAGAATGCTATTTTTCATTACAATCACTCTAAGGAATATAAACAAATACTAGATAGTGCATCCTTTGATCCAAGTTCGATTACATCGATGTCAGATTTGGAGAGATTGCCTTTTATTCCAACACTCTATTTAAAAAACCATCAACTTTTTTCTAAACCTTTATGGAAAATGCCAATAAAAGCTACTTCTTCAGGTACTTCAGGAAAAAAGAGTAAAATTGGTTTGGATGTTCCTTCCTTATGGCGAGGATTCAAAATGATTAAAAGGCTTTTCAGCTATCATAAACTTTGGTCCATTAGACCAGTTACTTACATAATATTTGGCTATGAACCAAACAGAAAAAACCAAGCAGGGATTACGAAAACAGCTAAAGGATTTACTTATATCGCCCCTGCTAAGAAAAGAATATATGCAATAAGGTATACGAAAGATGGTTATGTCGTTGATCTTGATAGAATCAAACAAGCCTTTATCGATGCCTCAAAGAAGAGAACCCCGGTTAGAACCATTGGCTTTCCGGCTTATACATACTTTCTTCTAAAAGAAATGAAAGCAGAAGGCATTAAGCTAAAACTTCCTAAGGGTTCTAAAATCACAGTAGGTGGTGGATGGAAACAGTTTTATGCTGAGAAAGTAGATAAACAAGAGTTCTACTCACTTGTAAAAGAAGTCTTAGGTGTAGAGGATTACGATTGTGTAGAGTTTTTCGGAGCGGTTGAGCACCCAGTGCTCTATACAGACTGTAGACATCACCACTTCCATATTCCTGCATACGCAAGAGTAATCATCCGTGATGTCGACACATTTCATTCTCTCCCAAATGGACAAATGGGACTTGTTAATTTATTAACCCCTATGGTAGACGCTAGTCCATTACTTTCTGTGATGACAGATGATTTAGGTATCCTTCATGATCACTGTGAGTGTGGTTTAGAATCACCATGGTTAGAAATCATCGGTCGTGTAGGTATTAAAGATATTACAACTTGTGCCGCTGGCGCAGAAGAAATGTTGAATAAGTAGGTGAAGTCATGATTTTATACAAAGGAAAACTATTAGAAAACGAAACTCAAGCAAACATGCTCAAAAGTCTAAAAGATGACTGTTATCACACGCTTAAAAATGGTCTAAAAATTGACCCAATGGTTGTGATTGAGGCGTGTGATAAGCTTGCTAAAAAGGTAAGAAACGGTGAGTATAACAGCATAGTCACGCCACTACTGAACGCATTTGATATTCCTTATGATTACTTTGTTCAATCGATTTCTATGTTTGAAAAAGAGGCCTTAATACATAAGTGTAGGGTAGAACTAGGAGAAGATTTTTTATCGCCAAAAGATTTAAATGATCAAACAAAAAGAAGAATTTATCCATTAGGAATTTTGTTTCATATTGCGGCTGGTAACATCGATGCATTGCCTGCCTATTCTGTTATTGAAGGACTTCTAGCAGGTAATATTAACATTCTGAAACTTCCTTCGGGAGATGTTGGAGTTTCAGTAAAACTCCTACATGAACTCATTCAAATTGAACCTAAACTCACGGAGTTCATCTATGTGTTTGATGTTCCATCCACAGAAGTAGAATCCATCAAAGCATTGGCAGAAATTGCAGATGGCATTGTTGTATGGGGCGGAGATGTTGCTGTTAAAGCAGCGTATCAAATGGCCAGTGTAACTCAAAAGATTATTCCTTGGGGGCATAAGCTGTCATTTGCTTATGCAACACCAAATTGCACTGACGATGATCTTGAAGCACTCGTACACCATATTTGCGAAACGAATCAGGTACTGTGTTCTAGTGCACAAGGCATCTTTCTAGATACAAACGACTTAGAGGTCTTAAACACATTTGCTGACAGATTTTATCATATATTTGATAGAGTCTCGAAAACACATAAAGAAGTTCCAATTGGTATGCGTGGCAGAAACAATATTGAACTCTACTATGAATCCTTAATCCAAAAAGAAACTGAGAAAAGAATCTTAAAAGGAAAAGGATTTAGTGTTGTTAGTAGTAAAGATAATGATTTAACACTATCGATGTTATTTAGAAACGTTTGGGTAAAAAGACTACCTAGAGATGAGATTATTACCAATTTAAAACCTCATAAAAACCATCTACAAACCGTAGCACTCATGTGTTTAGATAAAGACCTAGATGATTTATCTAATAGGCTAGCTAGTGCAGGATTAGTGAGAATTACGAAGCCAATCGATATGTCCAGGATGAATGTTGGTGAAGCTCATGATGGAACCTATGCTTTAAGGGAATATACGAGAATAGTTGAGATAAGAAAATAAAAGAAGTGCCGTTCGGATGGAACGGCACTTTTTGATAGAAGTATTTGGTTATTTAAGTTTAAAGTGTCTGGTGGCTTCAACAGCAACTTTCCAACCCTTAATGTATTTGGCTCTAATGCTTTCATCCATACTTGGCTCATATAATGTCTTTAATTGCCAAGAGGCTTTGATATCATCTTTAGTTTCCCAATAGCCTGTAGATAATCCTGCAAGATAGGCTGCACCTAAGGCAGTTGTTTCTAGGATTTTAGGTTGTTCAACTTTAAGATTCAAAATGTCTGATTGAAATTGCATCAAGAATTGATT
Organism: Paracholeplasma morum; assembly: GCF_016907055.1. Taxonomy (NCBI): domain Bacteria; kingdom Bacillati; phylum Mycoplasmatota; class Mollicutes; order Acholeplasmatales; family Acholeplasmataceae; genus Paracholeplasma; species Paracholeplasma morum. The sequence continues at coordinate 124,878 of NZ_JAFBBG010000002.1, read as the reverse complement.
TACGGTTGCACCACCATCTACCTTAAAGGATTTAATAGGAAGTTTGGTGTCTTCCTCCATAGCTCTTAATACATCCATGGACTGGTAACAAATCGATTCTAGTATTGCTCTAGTGATGTGTTCTTTGGTTGTGCCTCTAGTTAGGCCAAACATTGCGCCTCTAGCATCTGAATCCCAATAAGGCGTTCCTAGACCAACAAAGGCTGGGACAATGTATACCCCTTCATTGGAAGGTAATGATTTGGCAAGCGCTTCAGTTTCTTTGGCTGAATGAATCAGTTTGATACCATCTCTTAACCACTGAACAGAAGAGCCACCAACAAAGACGCTACCTTCTAGTGCATAAGTAACTTCATTACCTATGCCCCATGCAATCGTAGTTAATAATCCGTGTTGAGATTCTATTGGTTTAGCACCAGTATTCATAAGCATAAAACAGCCAGTGCCGTATGTATTTTTGACAGATCCTTTTTCAAAACAAGTTTGACCAAATAGGGCAGCTTGTTGGTCACCAGCAATCCCAGAAATCGGAACGATGCTTCCGAAGAAGTGTTCTTTTGTAGTATGTCCATAGATTTCACTAGAAGACTTCACTTTAGGTAACATCGACATTGGAATACCAAGAATATTGCAAAGTTCTTCATCCCATTTTAAGGTATGGATGTTGAACAGTAATGTACGTGATGCGTTAGTATAGTCTGTTACATGCACAGACTCGCCTGTAAGTTTATAGACAAGCCATGTGTCAATGGTTCCGAATAAGAGTTCGCCTTTTTCGGCTTTTTCACGAGCTTGAGGAACATTGTCTAATATCCATTTGATTTTAGTGCCTGAGAAATAGGCATCAATCAACAAGCCAGTTTTCGCTTTGAAGGTTTCTTTATACCCTTTTAAAATGAGATTATCACATATATCTGCTGTTTGTCTTGACTGCCAGACAATGGCGTTATATAAAGGTTGTCCGGTTAACTTATCCCAGACGACGGTTGTTTCCCTTTGATTGGTAATCCCAATGGCATGGATATCTTCTGGTTTCAGTTTAGCTTCCAATAATGCTCTCGCAATTACAGCTAATACACTAACCCAAATTTCATTAGGGTTATGTTCTACCCAACCTGGATTGGGGTAATATTGGGTAATCTCTTCACTAGCTACAGCAAGCATGTTAGAGTCTTTATCAAAAATTATAGCCCTTGTGCTTGTGGTACCTTGATCAATGGATAAGATGTATTTCATAGAGCGCCTCCCAAGAAAGTTACGATACTGGTTTTGGTTGATACAATGTCAACGCCAGTGTTTCTAATGTTATGTATGATTACATCTCCTATTTTAACATGATTTTCTACCCTAATGCTATCTAGGTCAGATAAAATAGCTTTCATAAGTTCTTTTGGGACTGGACTAGAAGTCTTTACGGATAGTCTTGGGAGATTAGGAAATATGGTTTTAACTGTGGATGTAATCATTCTCTTAGGGGCAGTCATTTCTTCTATTGCATATTTGGCTCCTCTAGAACACCTGTTTCCAGTAGGTACCATTTCATCGGATACTTCAATATGACACCCTACAGGGCATACAATACAAGTTAGTTCTTTCATAATGTTTCCTCCAATTCTAGAGTGATGTCTTCAAACTTCTTAAGTTCTTCAAATTTGATGGTTATGTTTTCCATTTCTGCTGGGGCGATGTATTTTGCTTTCTTAATTTGAATGACTTCACCATTTTGCATTACTTTAAATGTGCCTGAAGTCATTTTTCGTGTAACCCTAAAGGAAAGCGTAATGGCATCTTCACTGATGTTGTTAAAGTCGATTTCTTGAGGGACTGTATAACGGATATTTGCTCCAGGGATAATCCTCTTTACATGTTTTGGATTCTTACCAGTAAATAAATATTGTTTAGCATAATTACCGGCCTTTTCGCCTTCTTTACTTACCCAGTCAACCAGATCATGAACATGAAGTGCATTCCCACAGATAAACAACCCATCGACAGAAGTCATTAAGGTTTGATCGACAACGGCACTCTTAGTAATCTTGCTTTTAGTCATCTGTAAGGAATCAAATAACCCCACATCAGGAATGAGTCCTACCGATAGAAGTAAGGTATCTACATCAAAGGTTTTTTCTGTATTAGGAACAGGGTTAAACTTATCGTCTACTTGTTGAATTGTGATTTGTTCTAATTTGTCTTTACCTTTGATGTATGTAACGGTATGAGATAAATATAACGGGATGTTATAGTCATCTAAACACTGGACAATGTTTCTGGTTAAACCATTAGAATATGGCATTATTTCAGCAACACCCAGTACATTCGCGCCTTCTAAAGTCATACGTCTAGCCATGATTAATCCGATGTCTCCACTGCCTAATATAAAGATGTTTTTGCCAACTAAATACCCATCCATATTAAGATATCTTTGGGCACTACCTGCAGGCATAATGCCCTTAGGTCTTTCGCCAGGAAGCTCAATGGCCCCACGTGTTCTTTCATAACATCCAGATGCAATGATCACTGCTTTGGACTTTATTTCTTGATACCCGTGGGCCTCGCTTGTAAGCGTTAGTTTAAATAAGTCATTCTTCTTGATGTCAATGACGGTTGTTCCATAAAGGATATCAAAGGATTCATTAGACAGAGATTCAATAAATCTTGAAGCGTATTCTGGACCAGTTAGTTCTTCATGAAACATATGTAAGCCAAACCCATTATGAATACATTGATTCAAGATGCCACCTAAAATACGTTCACGTTCAACTAGTAATATGTTTAGTCTATCATCAAGGGCACTTTTTAAGGCTGCTAATCCAGCTGCGCCACCACCAATAATGGTCAGATCGTATGTTTTCATTTTGACTTCGTCTCCTTAAGTAGAATTGGGGTATCTATAGAATAGTAATTAACTTCTGTCAAAGGCTTATTAAGTTCTCTTGCGATGATCTTTAATACTAAGCCTTCACAATACCCACCTTGGCATAAACCCGCACCCGCTCTAGCACGTTTCTTGATGCCTTTAATGGTGTCATTGCCTGTAGGACCATGAATGGCATCAATGATTTCCTGTTCACTGATTTTTTCACATTTACAAATCAAGTTTCCATATTTTGGTTTTGTTTGAAGTAATTGAAGTTTTTCATCCATTCCTAGTTCATGAAAGACAATAGGTTTCTCGCGGTATGGATCAAACACTTTCTTCATGGGTTGTTTGATCTTAAGGAGTTCATGAACTACGTAGTTCGCAATGGCTGGTGCAGCAGTAAGACCTGGTGAATCAATGCCAGCGACATGATAAAAACCTTTGTGTGTTTTTGATTCTTTGATATAGAAGTCATCGTAGGTAGAAGAAGCTCTAATGCCTGCGAATGTTCTGATGATTAAATCATAAGGAATATCATTCGATAAGTCTTTTAAGTGTTCTTTGATATAGGTTAAACCATCTCTTGAAGTACCATAGTTTTCACGTTCACTTGTAATAGTGGAGGTAGGACCTAAAAGAATATTACCATGTGTTTGAGGGACGATTAAAACACCTTTACCCTTCTTAGTTGGTAGTGGGTAAATGACACTATTGAACAGACCTTTTGCCTTACGGTCTAATACATAGTATTCACCTTTTTTAGGGATAATCTTAAATTCTGGATTTTCAATATATGAAGCGATTATGTCACTATTGACGCCTGCGCAATTGATGACATTTTTAGACACTATAGAATCCTTATTTTCCAGTATTAATTCAAAGTGATTCTCATGTTTAATGATGTTAATAACGTGTGCATTTCTTTTAAATTCAGCGCCATTTTTTATCGCATTACCAATACTAGCAATCGCAACTTCCCAAGGAAAAGTGACTTTGGTTGTTGGTAGGTCTAGAGCCATCACAATCGATTGTGATAACCTTGGATCTCTTTTTCTCGCTTCATCGCCTGAAATGATTGATACCTTAGGAACCCCATTTCTTAATGCACGGTCATAGAGTTCATGCAGCGTCTTAATCTCTTCATCATCATGAGCTACTACTAATGCACCGGTTCTTAAAAGAGGAATATTTAATTCTTTTTCAAGTTGTTCATACAAGAGGTTTCCCTCTACACAAAACTTCGCTTTTAATGACCCTTCTTTTGGGTCATGGCCAGAGTGAACAATCGCGCTATTCGCGATGGTTTGATGACTGGCAATATCATTTTCTTTATCAATCACTAATACTTTAAGTGGGTATCTCGATAGTTCTCTTGTGATCAAAGAACCAATGATACCTGAACCAATAACTACATAATCATACATGTAAATGCCCCCTTATAAATGAAAAGAGAAAAAAGGTTTCTAAAACGCTTTTTTCTCTTATGTCTCTTTTCTTAGATTAACTTTTATTTTAACCAAAACGCTTTATTGCTAGTAGTAACAGCAATTGCCCCACTTAAAAGGCAGTTAGCGATTTGATCTTTAGACCTTATTAAACCACCCATCAAAATGTCACATTTAACATGTTCTTTAATTTCGGGTAATAAATCTACACACAATGCTGGAAGAACCTCTAGGTAGTCTGGATTGAGTTTTGAAACTACTTCTAGACCTTGTTCAAGTGATATTGAGTCCTTAAGGAAAAACCTTAGGATTCCAATCACCTGCCTTTTCTTACATAATTCGATAACTCTAGGTTTGCTTGAGATGATGCCATCGATTTTTAGAGTTTGAATTAAGTAGATTGCTCCAAATTCATCAGAACTTAATCCTTTGATTAGTTCGGAATGAATTAATACTTTCTTGTTGAATTTTTTCATTTCTAATACAAGTTCAGGTAATTGAGCCAGTTGAAAGTTCATCAGTATACCATAAACCATATCACTGGATAAGAACACTTTTAAATCTTGAAAATTTCCGATTGCTGGGATGATTCTTTGATTGTTTAACACAAGTACCCCCTCTTAAAAAAATAATAGCAAACTCAAAAAATGCTCATACGATATGCATTAGTGGATTTTGCTCTAGACTCTATCTCTTAAATTCTACCTTCATTATAGATTTTAACTTTGATTTAGTCAAGAGGGGTAATTCATATTTCATATCAATAGACCAATCGTTAATTATACTAATTAACAATTAAGTAAAAAAGTTTCGCACTTGTTTTCGTAGAATATAGTACTCAAAATAGCCTATTTCCAACGTGTTGACATATATTTCCTTGGGTGATATAATGAAAACGATAACGTAATGTAAGCGCTTAGAGCCCGTAGAGTGAAGCTGGAAAAACGATTCTTTTAAGAATAGTTTTAGCTTCACTCTTTTTTATGGAGTCTATAAAATTACATAGAAAAAGGAGAGATTATGTTGAAGAAAATTCAAAAGCCAGTTGTATGGTTACTAACACTCGTTATTGTTGTGTTAGCATCAAGTTTTTTCGCATCGACGGTTCAAAACTCGTTTTTTCAAGTTAAGGTTGATAAGGTGAGTTTTGAAACAGAAAGAGGCACTCTTTCAGGCTACCTATATAAACCTAAGGGCGTTAGTGATTCTAAACCTGCACCAGCAGTAGTACTTACCCATGGGTATTTAAACAATGCTGAAATGCAAGAAATTGGAGCCATTGAGCTTTCAAGAAGGGGCTTTGTCGTATTGGCATTTGATATGTACGACCATGGCGATTCAAAATGGGATACACCGGCTGCGTTTAACTTCTTTGTTAGATCAGTATATGACGCTGTACAATATGTTTATGATTTAGATTTTGTCTTAAAAGCGGCTAATGGCGATGGTATGATTGGCGTAAGCGGTCACTCTATGGGCGGATTCTCATCATCCTATGCAGTCATTTTTGATGAAATGGATTTCTTAACAAATGGTTACAGAAAGATAGCTGCAGCATTACCAGTTGGTGCTGACTTTAGATATATTGGTGTTGCCAATCCAGAAACTATGTTTGGACCAAGATCTGCTGGTATTATCGCTGCCCATTGGGATCAATTCTTCTTTGATAATAGTGGTGCTGCCGGCACTGTAAAATACAAAGATTTCGTTAAAGACACTGTGGGGCTTAAGTTCCTTGGTAGAGATGACGAAGGCAATGCAGAAGCCTCAACATGGTATGACAGAGATTCTGGTCAAAGAATCATCTATACACCTGATGAAACACATCCTCAAAATACTTGGAGCTTAGAAACTGGTAGAAATACAATTGATTTCTTCACAGATGCATTTGAATTCCAACTTAATAGACATGCAGATTTAGGCACACTTTCTTCATATGGTATTGAAGAAAAAGGTGGACAAGTATGGTGGCTTAAAGAAGCATTTACACTTATCGCTTTAATCGCATTGTTCTTAATGATTTTCCCAGCATTCACTTTACTAACACAATTACCAGTTTTCAATAGAATTATTAAACAACAAAGTGAATCAACTAGCCTAAAATCATCCAACGAACCTCATTTAAACAAACTTAAAGTGGTTTTAATTGCAGGATCGTTATTGTTAAGTACTTTCTATTTAAACATCTTCATGGACAGACAAGCTGCAGGTATGAGCTTACTTGCGAAAACGATGCATTATGTTGCTGGTGGGGCAATATTCTTCGTAATCGGTGCATGGTTAATTACCCTTGTTAAAGAAGAAGAAAGACTTGTTAAACTTGCACAAAAGATTACACTTGGTTCTTCTGTAGTTGTTTTAATCGCATTAGCATTTAGATGGGTACTGGTTAATCCAACAATCATTAACAATGTTAATTACTGGAGCGCACCGTCCGTTAACACGATCGCATATTGGGCAATGACAGCCGGTTTATTAACATTACTGATTACATTTGCTACTACACCAATGTTCAAAGTTTCTGATAACCCTTACGGGCTTAAAGCATCTTGGACAGAAGTTGGTATGGGCTTAGTAACTTCAGTAGTCTTAACATTTGGATTCTTCTTATTCATTGCGATCATTGAATGGATTTTTAAGACAGACTTTAGATTCTATACATATGCAATTAAAGTCTTCAACAACCGTCAATTTATTGCAGCATTAAGATATATGCCAATATTCTTCGTTTACTACTTAGCTGTAGGTATTAGCGTATTCGTTAATGCTAAGAAGATGAAGCCAATACTAGCTGATATCTTAGCAGCAGTGCTATTGGTTGGACCAGTCATTTTATTCTTAGTGTATGACTATTTTGTTCTATACAACACAGGTGTTGCAGCATTCAACAACTTCGCACTTAACGCAATCCTATTAGTTGGTTTAGTTCCAACCTTAGTGGTTGCAGGTATCATCTTAAGAAGATTTGCTGAAAAGACAGGCAATATTTGGACAGGTGTATTCTTCACAACAATGTTCTTCACATTTGTTGCTGTAGCAAACACAGCTGTTTACCTAATCACATTCAAATAACTCTTGTAGTTTTTAGACGGGAACTTAAATAAGTTTCCGTTTTTTTGTTATAAGACGTTAAAGTATGACAGATGTGCCGTTATAATTGTTGATTTTAATTGATATTATTATTGAGCGGGAACGAAAGGATAGAATAATGAAAAAAGTATTATGTGTATTATTGTTATTGGTATCATTTTTATTAAGTGCTAAATCTGTTTTTGCTTCTACTTACAATGAGAAAATAGTTGGTGGCTTAGGTTACTCTATAAATTTGATTGACTCTGATGAAATAAAAATAGAAAACATCAAGACTTCTCAACCTGTTTTGACAGAGACATTTTTAAATAGTGTCAATGTTGTGAAAACTTATGTTGGTAGCGGACAAACCTATATCACAGAAGGAGATGATATTCAGTCTGTTTATGAAATGAAGTATGCAAACTTTGAAAATGAACTAGGAATCGAGGCAACAAAAGGAGTTTTGTCTGCTGGACTAAAAACAAAGTTTGGAATATCATCCAATCAAAGTTCAGATACACACTCGAATAGTTACTATTATTCTCTAGAATCAGAGCATGTAACCCATAGTTATGTTATTGAGAATCATAAGTCCAATACTAAGCAATTTGCCGATAATTTATCTGACGAGTACTTAAATAGTTTGAGTAGAGTGAATGAAACCGGTGATTGGAATTGGTTTTATAACATATATGGAACACATCTACTCACGGGCTTGAAATTGGGTGGGAAAATGCAGTTTAATTATAGTGTTAAGTCAGACTATATAAACTTCACATCAGAGATAAAGTCAGCTTTATCAACTGAAATTAATGCAAAAGTCAGCGGAGTTGTAGACGGTACAAGCAAGCTAGATATTGATTTTGGAGTATATGACAATCGCTCGAATTCGAAGTTAGTAAAAAACATTAATATGAAAGTTATCGGGGGACAAAACTTCTCATCGGTCTCGTTTGAGGATTTTATAAATAATTATAGCCCATGGTATAATTCGATTAAAGAATCGAATTCGAAGATAATTGGAGTGTTTTCGGAGGGGATTATTCCTCTATGGGATATATTGCCACAAGAGTATAGTAGTCTTAAGGATTCTATGATTGCCGCATTCGACAATCTTTGCGATGAGAAATATGAAGCTTACACGAAGCTTGATCCAAAAGACAATCCATACTATATTATGAATCCAACACTGATTAGGGAAGTATCCAAAACTATCAATGATGATGGAAGGTTCCAACAACATATTGATAAGGTTGAGCTAGGAAAATATGGAATTAATCTACAAAGCTTGATAAATCAAGGATATCTTTACGCTGATGTTGATGTTAAAATGGATCATAAGGAAGTTCAAGACGGATACAGAAACATATATATATTTAGTAATTCTACTAAGGATAATAAATATCTCGTTTCAGAAAAGGAATTCGAGATTGAAGTTGATGGAGAAGCTAAGGTTACGTTTATACTACAGGATCATACACATTTTCATCATTCTTGTTGAGCAATTTGGATATAAAATCTAACACGATCTACATTAGATATGGCGCTCACGGTGCTGGTGATGATGATTGGCTTAATAAGAATGTTAGTATAAGTATTATATTTAGAAAATAATAATTAATTAAATTCCCGCTCAAACATATGAAAGGCCATTCAAATGAAATTATCAAACATATCAAAGACATACATCTCAAAAACGAAAGATACTACGAAAGCAATTACCAATGTATCGCTTTCTTTTAGCATAGGATTAACAGTTATTGCTGGTCCGTCTGGATCAGGTAAAACAACCCTCTTAAACATAATCAGTGGATTTCTAGCACCTGATAGTGGAGAAATTATCTTTAACGACAAGGACTTATCCAAATTATCAACTAAAGAACAGAGAGAATTGAGACTTCATGATGTTGGGTATTATCTTAGTGATAAAAACCTAATTGAACATTTGACAGTCTATGAGAATATTATATTATCTAGAAAACTCATAAATAAATCTATTAATCAAGAAGAACTCATGGCAATCCTAATCAAACTTGGCATAGATAATCTTTTAAATCGATACCCTTCTGAATTATCTACTGGTCAAAAATCTAGAGTGGGACTGGCTAGACTCATGGTAAAAAAACCAAAACTGCTTTTAGCGGATGAACCAACAGGCGCTTTAGATGAACTGACTTCTATCCTAGTTATGGATTGTCTGAAAGAACTCAGTAAAACCTCTATGGTTATTATCGTAACCCACGATGAAACACTCGCTAAACACTATGCAGATAGAATCATTCGACTAAGAAAAGGCATTATCGAGAGTGATTCATCAGATTAGATTGAAATCATTAAAACAAAGACTACCGAACATAATACAAAGATTCCTTATAGAGTACTACTTTCTCAGACGTTATCCTCATTTAAGTATAAGAAGACCAAACTCATGTTAGCAACATTCATTCTTTCTTTAATTTTGTTGTTTATAACCAGTTCGCTTTTGGTTATTCGTAATGATTTTTCAAAGAATTACTTAATGGCTGCAAAAGAAGATAAAGTCGAATACACAAGTTTTAGAAAAGATAGTTTCTACAAAGTCGAAGGGGTTCTTCAAGAAAGAAGTGCTTATTTCACAAGAAATGATTATAACTTCTTAAAACAAATAACCAATGAAGACGTCTTATATGCAATAGATAATCCTACATGTAACAATCAAATCCGTACAAATCTATTAGAACATGGGTATCCTAACTATAAACTTGAAATGCCTGTTAATGATGCATTAATAGAAACATTAGGGTATGAACTTAAATACGGAAGAATGCCAGAGACTACTGACGAGACAATGATATCCTTACTTTATGCGGATCTTATCTTATCTTTAGGGAAACCCAATTTGGGCATCGATAGTTACAACGACTTAGTTGATGAAGAGACGATTTTACCCTATGTCGGGAATGTCGTTGGAATTATCGACACAGGGCTAAGAAAAGAAGACGTTATAACGGACGATTCCGATTTAATGCCCCTTCTAGAAATTGACCCATTTCATCTTACGAAGTTTTCATGTGAGACCTGTCTGTTTAATCATTTTAGTCTAGATTATCTATCGACAAATTATGGCGATAAAATCGTTGTCGACTATGACAAAGAAGGTATTATTTCAAAGACGATTACTTCGATTATGAGTCACGATTACGTGACAGAAAATGAAAGACAAAGAGAACCGCTTTATGACAACCTAGTAAAATCAGAAAGCTATGCCATTATTCATATATCAAGTTTGGATGACCTAACACAAACTAGTCTTATTAGTGGAATCGAAACATTAAAATATCAACAGGCATCTGATTATGTAGAATCAAATTATGAAGCACTAAAAGAACAGTATGATTTAACTTTAGATAAAGCACACTATCTAGACTACATACTAACAACCTCTTTAAATGAATACACCCCTGGGATTGACAGACATTACTTCAATCAGTCCAGTTATCAAAGTGTGATTGAAGCTTACTTAAGCGATAATCCTGTGAATGTTACCATTACAATCGAAACGGAATCAGGCATAAAGTCTAAAGAATTAGAAGTTAAATGGATTGATATGAGTAGTTCCAATTCAAGGTCAATCATTGTCGATAACGGGTTTTTGAATGAGTTTATGAATGATGTCCAAACCCCTTTTGACTTAGTATTTATTTCTAATGACCTAAGTGAGGACGCCCTTAAAAAGATCATCAGTCTTGATCCTTATAAGGACTTTAAGACCTATAGTGGGACAAACCCCCTTTATCACAGAGTAGAAAACTTATCAGAGTTCATAAACTCATTTAGAGTATTGGCTTTATCTCTTGGGTTAGTCTCTATCGTGCTTTTTGTGTTATTTATTTATCAATACACGACATTCCTTTTAGAGAAAGGCTCTATTAAAATTGGTTTATATCTTTCATTAGGTTTGACTAAACTAAATATAAGAATGATATATGCAATTGAAGTATTAGTGTTAGTGATTATAAGTGGGTTAATCTCGCTACTTGGACATAGAATACTCGTTACTCAAATCCAAAGGATACTATCCAACCGATTTGATAGTTCTACAAGTTTTATTAACCTTTCAAATAATACGCTTTTACTCATTGGATTAATTGGGCTTTTCTGTGTCACCTTAATCTATCTGATACTATCCAATAAAGTATTAAAAAAACCACTCATTGAGTTAATGAAATAGGAGGAGAAATGAAACTAGTAGGGATAAGGAAAATCTATTTATCAAAAACAGATGAAATCACAACGGCCATCAAAGACATTAATTTATCATTTGAGGAATTTGGATTGACCGTTATTGAAGGACCTTCTGGGTCAGGAAAGACTACGTTACTAAATATCATTGGTGGGTATGATGAACCTACAGGAGGGACTATCTATTACAATAACACCGAGAGATCCCGTCTAACTAAAACAGAGTTAGTAACGATTAGACGTCATGATATTGGGTATTATTTAAGTGACTATAACCTAATTGAACACTTAAACTTATATGATAACATCGCACTTTCATACAAACTCAAACATGAACCGGTTAATCAAACTGAAATCGATAGCATTCTTGATAAATTGGATATCAGTCATTTAAAAAATAGATATCCAAAAGAACTTTCAACAGGCGAACGTCAAAGAGGCGCACTAGCGCGTTTAATGGTCAAAAAGCCCGCGTTATTGCTTGCGGATGAACCAACAGGCGCCTTAGATGAAGTGAACGCTAAAATCGTCATGGATGTGTTTAAGGCATTAAGCAAAACAAGTTGTATTATCATGGTAACGCATGATGAGACACTAGCGTTAGACTATGCCGATAGAATCATCCGTTTGTCAAACGGTATCGTGATAGAAGATAAAAGATTTAAAGAGACTCCCAAAACTGTTATTTTCAAATCACTTAACCCTACCAAAGAGAAGTTCTATTATAGACCAATAGAATTAATTAAAGGCTCTTTTAGTAGGTTATTGAAACAGTCAATAAAAACAGTGGTTGTTAGCGTAATGCTTTTTCTTATCATTACGCTAGGGATGGTTATTCGAGGGTTTGGAAACTATAATACGAATAACGCCGTTTATGATACAGCTAGAAAAAACCAAATTAACGCCATATCGATTACTAAAAGAGATAGTAAAAACACCCCAAGTAATCTTAAGTTTGAAGACATAAAAACACTTTCTAAAAGGTTTGGGTCTAATGTCTTGTTTAAGTATGAAGAAATCGACTTAGATATGGATGACTATCGAACTAACTCTATAGAAGAAACCGATCAAGACTTATACCATGTGAGTTTTACAACCTCGTTATCGATAGACCAAATGACTAAATTAGGGTATGACCTCATTTCTGGGGTTTTACCTCAAAAAAATGATAATAGCAAAGAAATCGTCATCACGAAATTCATGTTTGATCAACTAAAGAAGTTCGGACATAGCGACATCGATACACCGATCACCGATTACGCTTCAATACTTCATAAGACGGTTTATTTAGGCGACTATTATGAGATTGTAGGCATTATTGACACAAAGCTTGATTCTAACTTATATAAAGCCTTAGATAAACCAGTAACCAGTTCAAAAGAAGAACGAATCTATCAAAACACTAAAACAAGTTATCAAAATGAACTTATAGAGTCATTTCATTTAGCACTTTTCTTATATGATGGGTATTTAGATGACTACCTAAATGAAATGGACTCAGTATTTATGGTTACAGATAATCAGTTTACAATTCCCTTTAAAGATGGGAAAGTGATTTACATCGATTCTTTTACCAAGTATATCTCTGGAACTAAGTATTATGAATATAAACTGCCTTATACCTTATTTGATAAAGACGTTAGAGACCAAATGGAATTATCAGCAGAAGAAGGATTGGATCGTGAGTATCACAGTCATGCTTTCATTCATTTCTATGACGTTAAAGATATGTTCCCTCCAGAATCTACTTGGTTAGACTATTATAGTTACCTACAATCAAATGAAGAAAATAGTTATGAACCTACCTATAATAGAGCCTACTTTTATCGAGAATCTCTGTATAGTGCAGTAACAGGCTATCTCATTAACAACAGTATTAGACCATTAATAGACAATAAAGAGCTAACTTATCAAACGTTATTAAGAGAAGTCTTGATGGATTCAGATACCGTGTATCTAAATGAGAACATGTATGATAAAATGCTCAAAGACTTAAATACCAGTGTCAGTGGGTTTTATCTAATTGGTAATGAGTCTAAAGAAGCAATATCGTTCGTTAACTCTAACTCAAATTATGGATTAGACGGGCATTTATTAGAGTCTATCGGTTTAATTGATCAGAAAATCATCAACATTAAAGACATTTCTATTTACTTAATCATTGGAATCATTGTGTTATTAACTTTAATGTTTCTTTGGCATATTAAAGAGACCCTTGACAGCTCAATCGAGGATATCGCAATCTATAAGAGTTTAGGTCTGTATGATTTTGAACAGTTTGTTATCTTTTGGATTTTAAATGCGATGACGGTACTTCTGTCAGCTATCTTAAGCTTAATTGCAACAGTAATCATAACAACCATCATCAACCATGTATTTAGTAATGAAATGCCTATATTATATAAACTAATTAGCGTAAATTACCTTGAGAGCATCGTTTTAATCATTTTTACTTTAGTCATCTATTTTGTGATGTCATATTTAATGTTTACTGCTAAGTTAAAACGTAATACAACAACACTATTTAGAGAAATATCTAACAGAGAGGTATAAACCTGCATAAATTTATGTATAATAAAGAAAAAGGGTGTGTTTACATGAATATCAATATGGATATCAGACTATTAGTTAGCATCATTAACACAAAACTCAGAAACGATTTTGAAACCTTAGAGATTTTATGTGAAGATGAAAACTTAAATCACAATGACCTCTTAAATAGGTTATTCAAAGAAGGGTATCATTACGATCACAACTTAAACCAAATCAAAGTAGGAGCAGGATTATGAAACTTAAAGATAAGAAAGTAGTTATCACTGGCGCTTCTTCAGGCATTGGATTAGAAGTGCTAAAGCTGTTGTTGAATGAAAATGCATACGTGTTAGCTGTATCGAGAACCATGTCCAAAAACCCGATTGAACATGAAAGACTGATCAAAGTAGATTTGGACTTAAGCTTAGAAGATTCCCCATATCAGTTATTAGAACTCGCTTATAAGAAATTAGGCGATATTGATATACTAATATCTAATGCAGGTTTTACATACTATGAACGCTTAAAGGTCTATGATTCCAAACACGTAATGGATATCTTTAACTTAAATCTATTTCAAACCATTAAGCTTGTAACAAAACTAAAAGCGATTAAGAAAGATAAACCCTTTCAGTTTGTAACAACCCTAAGCGCAGTTAGTTTTGTTTCATTACCAGGATATGCCCTATACTCAAGTACAAAAGCAGGCTTAAAAGGCTTTATTGATGGCTATCGATTTGAAATGGAGAAGAATCAGATCCTTCAAGCTGTATACCCGGTTGCAACAGAAACAAACTTCTTCGATAGAGCCAATCAAACCCATAAACCTTGGCCAGTTCAAACCCCACTTCACGTAGCTAAGAAAATCATTAAAGGCATAAAGAAAAAGAAAAAACACATTCACCCATCGTTAATCTTTAGATTAGGGTTTATGTTTGCTCCATGGTTCTTTACACTTTATAACAAAAGAGAAAAACGCATTTTTGATGAAACAATTAAGAAAGACTAGATGGCTTGATATGATCCCCTTAAAGTAGACACTACAAATAATTAAAGTTGTAGAAGTTTACAGAGAGGGGATTTTTCTTTTGATGAGCTTGTTATGGTTTTATAAGCCCTTTGATGAACTCTGTTGCGAGTAGTCCCATAGATCGATTGGATTCTTTCATACCATTTTTCAACCAATGAATAAGCATTTGAAATAATCCACCTTCAATAAATTCGATGATATAGTCCAGTTTATCAGGGTCTATTTGATGGTCTAAGTCTAGGTATTTAAATAGATGTCCGATATAGGCATCAAATTTTTTATAAAACACAAATTTATAAAAATAATAAAAAGGCATGTTTTTATTATGAATTGGTGTTATAATTGGGGTGTATTCAGCTATTCCATCATAAATATGATTTTCTAAGAGTTCTTTTTCATAACTCATTTTTTCACTAACAATACTCGTTAATCTCCTTTTTTTGCCATGATAAGATGACAAAAGGGATTTGGTCTTGTTCCCCACTTTTTATTCTGAAAATTCCATATGGTTTTATACCAAAGTCATTTTGTCAAACGAAAAGGAAGATTGCATTCAACCTTCCTTTTTGTCGTTTATATTAGGATTTTAGTGTAATTCTAGGGCCATCTGTGATTAAGAAGTTTGAAGAGTTAATCGCATATGTATTGGTATTGTCCCCTTCTATTTGTTCTGGGTTTGTGAAGTATAGTTCGCTATTACCCTCAATCTTAACACCTAGTAAGCTGGTGATATTGATATACATCTTTATCTTAGTGAACTTGTTGATTTCATTGGTGATGTAGAAGGTTGTATCCTTCTTCATCACAAGATTAATTATGACGTTGTTTCGTTTGGTTCTTTCATTATAAAGAATGAATGCTCTTGCTTCATTGGTTGGATCATTAGGGAAAAACTCATAGTTAACACCTTCTCGTTCAAATCTGAGTTTATCGAATGTAACAGAAGAAACAGTCTTACCATCTACTACTTTAAAAGGAATCTTTAAAGATAGAAATTGATAGTTATCGCTATTAGTATAGACATCATTAATATCAACACCTTGTTCGAACATATGAAATGAACTATTTTTTTGTTTAATGAATTTATCTACATAACGTTCAGATTCTTTATAGATTAGCATACGGTCGATAAAGTCAATGATTGAGTAGTTTGATGATGCAAACTGAAGTTCTCTAAACATCTCAGCACGTTTGTTTGTGTCATCATTAATTCTAACCACAGTCTTGTTGTGGATTAAGATTAATAAGCTAAATAACATACTGGATAAAAACGAAGCAAACGATAAGAATAAGGCAACGACACGAATTCCAATAACGTTATACATTCTATCGAGATCATCGCCGTAATGAAGCATCAATAGGCTAATGATGAATACAACTAACCCTGAAAAGGATATTAAGGATATGATTAATTTTGTTTCTTTTTTCATAGAAAATGACCCCCTGTTTTGTGTATATCTATTATAGCATTTATTAATAAATTTAGAAGTAAAATGAGTGAATATAATAGCCACTGATTTTTCTAAGAAAACCACAATAAAATCTTGTAATATGCATAAAACGATATCTTTTTATCAAAAAAATGAAAAACCAATAAAATTTTAAAAAATACCTTATTACTTAATAGTTATTTCAATTCAAAGTGGTAGAATCAAAGTGTCTTATAGACAAGGAGTGATTTAATATGGGATTCGAAAAAAAAGATTTTTCTAAAGGCGGTTCAAAACCTGGTGTACAAGCAGCTCCAAAAGCTCCACAAAAAGTAGTTCAACAAAAACCAGTAGAACCAACCCCTAAGAAAGTGGTTGCAGGCAATAAAAAATAACAGTCACACACAACTTGTTTATTCCAACTAAGGGTACTTAGTGAATAAGAAATTCAATTTACCCCATGTCACATAGCTTGTGACGTGGGGTTTTATGTATATTTTTCCTATAGATAGCCATAATTAGTTAATTCTCGTTTCAGTATTAAGGGTACCGTGGAAAAAATAGTATAAAAGCTATTTTTTTAGTTCGTATTAATATAATCTGATGATTGAATAATATGCTCATGTATACGATAATTTTCGAATATGGTAGGCTTTTGGTATAGAACAGTAGACATGAATAGATTAATAATTTACTCATGTAATAACCAATATGTAAAACATAATTTAGGAGGATTAAGGTGAGAAAGTATTTTTCAATACGTTTTCAAAACACTATTGACATCTGAGCGAAGAACCCAAATAATATAAGAACTCGTTAGTAAGGAACCTGGTATTTCGGTTAACAGAGTGCTGAAGTCATTAAACGTATCCAAATCAGGTTACTATTAATGGCTGAAAAGAACCCCATCAACTCAAGTAGCACAAAAACAAGAAGTCAAACAGGAGATTCAAAAAGAGTATGATGAGGCTAATCAAATCTATGGTGCACCCAAAATAACTGAAAATCTAAATGAACGAGGCATCTCATTTTCAACAAAGACTGTAGGAAACTATATGCGAGAAATGGGCATTATGGCTATTTATCGAAGTCGATGGATTAAAACCACAATCAATAGTGATTTTAGTACTGAACTAGAAAATATTCTTAAACGAGATTTCAAAGCAGATAAACCAAATACAGTTTGGGTAACGGATATCATGTATATTTGGACCTATGAAGGCTATGTATATTTAGCTAGTGTTATGGATTTATTCTCAAGAAAAATCATCGCTTGGGAACTCACAGACCATTTAAATGTGTAAAGAAAGCTAAATCGAGACGAGAACTAGATGAGGCAATCATAATACATAGTGACCGTGGGTCTCATTTCGTGTCTGAAGCTTACCGAAATCTAGTTGATGAGGACAACCTTGTGTGTGGGAACATATTCACATGCTTTTGAAGGTGAATTATGCTCTTAACTATGACAAAAAGAGACTCTTACATGTTAACTAAAAAACGATTTATTTTTCAGTTTTTCATAAGAATGACACAAGAAAGACAGTGCTTGAGCATGGCTTTCATAAGGACAGACAGTCGCGATAGCAGAAGGGTGCCACCGCCACCTCTAAACTAGAACGGTCGATGATTTGGCATGTGAATACAGTGAGTTGACATCTATTACACCTGAAAATGAAGAATTGATACAGATGGGACAAAATCCTATCTTTTTTTATTGTTTTGAACTGTTTTGTCCATTTAGTGTTTTATTTTACATAAGAGAATATTGACTTCATAGCAGAAAGAAGGCTATATGAGGTTTTCAAAAAAACGAGATTTTATAAAAAGTATGTCAGCTCACTACATAATCATTATAAGTTATTTCCGATAAAAGAATGAGTTCACGAGAATGAAGGATCACACTTGATTAACATCATCTTTTAAGTGATATATATACATCCCAAAGATATATACAATGGAAGGTGATTTAATCATGAGTAAGGAAATAAGCATGAAAGATTGGGTTGAACGATTCAATGACGGCAAATACGCATCTAGTGATGTACAAGCGCAGATTGAAGCTGGATGGTATGATTGGTTTTGTAGGGATAGCAGTTTAGTGAATAAGACGAAAAGAATGGGTAACATTATTAAACAGATCAAACCAGGTGGTAAGGTAGATCTTGAGAGTAATTTTGTATGGTTTAAGAACAACTGTCCTCTTGATGGACCACTCTATGATGATTTCAGAATTGCAGGTATTAATTCTGACCCAACTTTGATAGTTATTCAAATAAATAATCGAGCAAACGAATGTCGTTACACAGTATTTGGTAGACTAAACGACTTCAGGACACCAGTTTTTAGTTCTAACTCATTAAGAAAAATAATAAAGTGGCTGAATACATAATAAATATCCGAATAATTTAAGTATGCTGCTTCGGAGATAGACTAATATAATATAAAAAGTCAACTTAGTTTTAAGCTGGGTTGCTTTTTCCAACTAAACAACTCAAAAAACACTTAAAAAAGCATATGTAATATAATTTCAAACGAAATAAACGTGTGAATGTTTACAAATGACCGATTTGGGTATATAATGAAAATACTAGGAGGAATCTAAAATGAAAATACTTAAAATAAACATTTCGGGATACAAGTTGCTAGAAAACAATTTTGAAATAGATTTTTTAAATAAAGCTCGTGTGAATAGTTCTGATAAGGACGATGAAGTCATTGAGTTAGACGAAGGTTTATATATACCAACCACCATTGTTTTTACAGGTAAGAACGCCAGTGGAAAATCATCCGTGTTATCGATGATAGAATTCGTCAATGAGTTGCTTCTGAGTGGACGAATCAAATACGATAAATTAGATTTTAGATCAAAGACAATAAAGTTAACAGTCTTTTTCTATTTGCTTGAAACGGTATATAAGTACGAAAGCAATATCAGCATTCCAGAAGCAACATTACTAAACGAAACAAGTTACTGTAAGTTTTCTAATGAAAAGCTATACTCAAAAAAATATTCAAAGAGCTACAGCAAGCGAATCCTCGATTTAGATTTTGATGAAGACAACACTTACACTAGTAACGTTTCAGACACATCTATCCTTTATAAACTTACAAATAAGCGAACGCTTGTAATTAATACAAATAATTGGATCCATAATTATCGTATTGAAAGTATATTTGATATTTTTAATCTTGTGGAAGTTTCAACTGAGTTAATGTTGAAAATTACTAATTTATTTGATGAGGGGATCAAAAAATTCGAATACGATCTAGATAAGAAATTATTCGTTCTGGACTTGAATGGTATTGGAGCAAAAACTTACAGTGAGAAGGAAGTCGATATGCTTCTTTCAGACGGTACTAAAAAAGGATTGATTATGTTTGGATTAACCATCGCAATTCTAAAAATGGGAGGAACTCTCATTATTGATGAAATCGAAAACAGCTTCCATAAAAATCTCGTCGAAAACATCATTATGATTTTTAATGATAAGCGGATTAATGTTATGAACGCAAATCTAATTTTTAGCACACATTATGTGGAGATACTAGATATTTTTAGAAGAAGAGATAACATCTTTGTTATGAGAAAGAATGATCACATTACAGCATGCAATTTATATAAAGATTTTAAAGATCGCATTGACTTAAGCAAGAGTAATCAGTTCAATAACAATACTTTCCAAACCCTTATCAATTATGATCGTTTAATGGAGTTAAAGAAAGAATTGATTAATGAAATATCTAATACTGTTAGAGGGTAATACTGAAAAAGCATTTATTGAATTATTAATGGATAGGGGATTATTCAAAATAAATGCAGACGATATGTTAGATTTAAGACCACACCAAAAACGTCAGTTAGATACATACCTGCTTGCCATGATAAGACAACTTGAAAATGATGAAAAAGTGATTATTATGAGAATTGGTGACAAGCTGACAGATAAACTGAGAATTCCAAAAGATATAAAAGAAAAGATTCATTCAGAAGAGAAGTATTGTACAAAACCGGAATTTGAAATGCTTATCATAATTGCAGAAGGTTTATATGAGGAATATCAAAAAGTAAAAAGTACTATAAAACCAAAAGTATTTGCAAAACAAAGGGCAATGATTAGTGGCAAGAGGTATGATAACTCACAATTTTGGATCAAGAAATATTTTGAAGAAATTGATGTAGAAAAACTATTAAAAAAATATAGAAGTATGGCACATCATTCATTAGAAGAATTGTTCTTATGCGAGTTAATAAAATAAGCACCAATTATTACAGTAAAAGGAGGAAATCTTAATATGATTATAAATGAAATTCGTAAAGTTGGTTGTATAGATGCTATAACAAGTCAAGTCAACTTAAGTAAAAATGCTTTCATATATGGGTTAAATGGTTCAGGAAAGACGACTATAAAATCAATAATAAAAAGTTCATTTCTAGAAGGATCCAAGTTAGAACCTTCTTTCGGTTCAAAACCAAAAGATAGTGAAGCAAAATTAACCATTTTTAATGAAACTGTCGAGTTTAGATCTGGAAAACTTATTAAACCATTTTCAAACAAAATTAAATTATACGTGTTTGATACGGATTATATAGAGAACAATATCTATATTAACGGTGAAATCTCTGATAACCACAAACATGAATATTTTAAAATGTTTGTTGGTGATAATGTAAGTTCAAAAATTCAAAATTTGTTAGAAAAGTATACAGAATATTCAAATAAGTCGAAAGAACACACAGAATTAATCACTAAACTAGAGTTTGACTTTCAAGCATTAGAAAATTTCAACAATAATATAGATGAATCAGTAACATTACTAAGAATGGGTTATGACCAAAAATATCTATTAGAAGAAGTTGTTAGAAAAAGGATTCTTAGTAATGTTAAAGAAATAAATGAAACAACAATAGAATGGTTGCAAAAAGGAAACAAGATTCGGAAAAATGATGAACTTTGTCCATACTGTGGGCAATACACAAACGATGAAATCGAAAAAAACTTAATAGGCATGTATAATGAAATTACCGCTGAACTAAATCACCTAAATGAAGAAACGAAAAAACAAATTGATAATCTTTATGCAAATATTGCAAGTTTTGATACAAAGAAGATATACGCCCTTATTGAGATGGATCTTACGACTTTAAAAAACGAAGTCTTGCAGAAACTCATTTCAAAAAAAACTGATTTATCGAAAAAAATAGAGTTATCTTCTGCTAGCGAAAAGAATAATCTTAAAGAGAGACTTAGATATTTTAAACCATACATTGAAGAACTAAGAAGTATTAGTGAGGAACTAAAATTTGATGACATATTTTCTATTCCAGACGATAAAATAGAACATAGCAAAATCACAAACATTAACAATAGAACCGACAATTTAGTCAAAGATGAATCTCTACAAAAAGAGCTAAAGTCTTTGAATTCAGATGTTTATAAGAAAGCTAAGACTATCCAGTCAAAAATGAATGATATAAAGTTGAAACAAGAAGCTGAACTAGGTACTCATATCGACAAAATCAATAAAAAACTAAGAGAATATAATGTTAAGTATCAAGTTACATTTGAAAAGTACAAACAAAAAACAAACACAAAACAGAATCAAGCACAGTTAGAATTAGAACTTGTTCCAATTAGTAGTCCAACTATTAAAAAAAAGTTTAACAAGGATACATTGAAAAGAGTTTTAAGCGAAGGTGAAAAAGCAATGCTTGCATGGATTTTTTTCATCGTAGACTTAGAAAACAAGCTTACAGGAGGTAGGAACGTCATAATTATAGATGATCCAATTTCGAGTTATGATTCGTATCGTCGCTTCAATCTTGTTAATGATCTAAGAAAAGTAATATCCATACAGGTTGATAAAGAACTACTGATACTTTCACATGAAAAAAGTTTTACTAACGCAGTAGCATTTTTACCGAAAACTAAACATTTCAATCTAATAGATGGACAAATCAAAAATATTGATTTAAAAGAAATTATTGAAAGTGATCTAAAGTTCGATATTGAGTTTATAAAAGAAAACTCAGATAAAATAACGCAGGATAATATCTTGGAGTTCGTTATTAGATCGAGGAACTTTCTTGAATATATAAGGATGTTAAATACATTTGCAAAAGGAAAGTTTTTCAGAATAACCGAATATAACCTTTATTTTTCTGAAGCAAGCAAGCTGATTCACTTTAAAACTAATTTTATTAGTGAAGGTTATTTTAAATATGTTGAGAAGAAGTATCGTCAACTCACTAACCAAAGTATAACCTTCGACCTATCAAAAATTGATATAACTAACATCAACTTTGATCTTATAACCAATGGATCAATTGATAATATTTACAACGCTCGCTTAAAGATAGACAAATATTTGTTCAAAGTATTAAATGACAATAGTTTTGTTGACTTTAACGGAAAAGAAACAACTCATGATTTATTGAGATATGCTCGAAAATTCATACCTATTGTTCTTTCAGAAGGGCTAGAGTTACATATACCAATTATTAACACCTATAACCATCCAAATCAAAACTTTGGACTTAGAAGAGTAGATTGTTCTGAAATCTCGAAACAAAACTTATATGATTTTGTTAATTCTTTATAATTGATTATTTTAATTAAATTCATTAGTAATGATGATAAATGTTAGTTTGTGTTGTACCAAAAGAGATGAATCATCATAAGGAGGAAATTGATATGATAGAAAGTATGATTACAAAGAGAGATCTTCTAGATTTCATGAGAAAGGAATTGCCAGTTAAAGAACCATATGAGGTTTCATATAATATACTTGACAGATTTATTAATTTATCTAATTAGTATCCTAAAAAAAATAGAATCGAAGAAAACAACTATAGATCAAGACTTCACATATCAATATGGTATATATTTTTCCTATATAGTTACTGAATTGTCAATATTACTTCAACTTGATGGTAAGTCTTGTATATCGTAATATAAAACTGAGCCACCCATCGTCATTTAAAATTGAGCCACCTGGAAACTTCTTCTAAACTATAATAAATAATATAATAAAAGTTATGAAAAGTGTTTTAATCATGTGTTTAAAAAAACATTTTTTATAAGCTTTTCGCAATCAAAAAAAAGCAATTGCATGTACTGTGCAATCACTTTTTTGAATTAATTTATGATTTAGGCTTAAATTTTGCTAAATATAGATTGAAATTTGACCCACGGCTTAATGAAAGAAAATCTTTTTGAATCTCATTCCATGTATCAGAGTAATTTCCTCCTAATGCGATTTTGGAGTCTTGCATAAAATCAATAAAATCATTTTCTCGGTTGTAAAATGAATCACTGAATTCGGTAGCATAAGAAGTCTTTTTATTGGACTCAAGATTTCTTTCATCGTGTAAAACATGATCTAAGTTGCATGACATAAAATAAATAGAATATGGAACATAGTAATCCTTTTGAACTTCAAGTTTATTAATAGAAGACAAATGACTTAACACTGCCGATTTCAAGGCATTTCTTCTTTCGATTTTGTCTTTATGTTTTGTTAGAATTTGCTCATCTTGATATTCAATATCACCGTATAACTTGCTAACGACATTATCATTATCAATGAAAGCACCATCAGTATCAACAATATGTATTATTTCTTGTAAATCGCTCACAATAAATGTACTGCCTAAAAATTGTCTTACTCGTTTAGATAAGTGCAATTCGATATTTGTTACTGTAATGAAACTATAATCCCCTGTTAAATCAGTCTCTGTAACCTTAAATTTGATTGACCTGTTTGAAATTATCTTATTCAAAATTGGTCCTAGAGCATTTTCATCTGAAGGTCCTTCCACAATTAATAATATAATTTTCTTAGTTTGCATTTTCATATGTCTTTCCAGCCATTCTGAATGCTCGACCTATTTCATAAGGATCTGTTTCTTCATAAACACATTCCTTTTGGCCTCCAATTTCTATTGTTCTAAGATAAACATTCCGAAGGTTATGATTATTTTTAATATTTGAAAATCTTATGAATTTATTCATGTTATTTGTAGTTGAAAAATATATGCTATCTTTATTAAGAACTTCTAGAGCCCTTAAATTGTGGGAAGTGAATAGTAATTGTCCTTTACCAGTATCACTGATAACTTTTAAAATCTCTCCCAACAAGTACTCAAATATACCAGCATCAAGTTCATCTATAGCTACACAAATAGACTCACGATTATACATCGCAATTAAAGCGCTCAAAATAGAAATAATTTTTTTAATCCCATCTGATTCGTATTTAATTGGAATTTCCAAGTCACCACGTTTTGATAGAAGCTCTATACTATATTCCAAATCACCATTTTTAGATGTTTCTTTCCCATACTCTTTGTATATTAATGTCATTCCTGGAACTATTGCATTTATAAGGACACTCATTTGATCAATCAAACGCTTGAATACGTCCAGGTTTTTTTCTTCTAATTTATTAATGCCGAATTCTATTGGAAATTCACCAGACTGAATTGTTCTATTATCATCCAGTCTCATTGTCATAGGAATTAAAAAATTCGCATTTATTACACCATGGTGGTCCATTTGTACAACGAACAAATTAACGCGAGCAAAAAAGTGTAAAGCGCTGATAATATTCCTGTAATCTTTATTTTCAAATTCCTTAAAAATAGCAACACTTTTATCTCGAAATATAAACGACTCGCTTTTCTCATAGGCTAGTTTTTTTGATACAATGAGATCAGTTGCAAAAGTCTTCTTGATCTTCACAAGTTCATCATGTCTGACTTGAGGAACAAAAGCTCTACTATCATCTTCCT
The DNA here is from genome assembly GCF_016907055.1 of Paracholeplasma morum. Lineage (NCBI taxonomy): Bacteria > Bacillati > Mycoplasmatota > Mollicutes > Acholeplasmatales > Acholeplasmataceae > Paracholeplasma > Paracholeplasma morum. Next base: position 99,494 of record NZ_JAFBBG010000002.1, on the reverse strand, counting down.
CGGTTGATTCAATGATAGTAGTACGAGAATGACTCTCATCAGTTAAATCCTTATAAGCTAGTTTCTCATAGAAAACAACAGGTATGTTGTTTTCGTTTTTTCTTATCTTAAAATCATAGAAAACAGTGAAATGTTTGCTTTCCCTATCAATTGAAAACTCAAAATTGAAAGTAGACTCAATAGACTCTTTGTTAATTATGTTGATTGTATCTCTATTTAAAGATCTTCCCGACATTATTACTTTCAATATATGCACAGAGTTTACGAGGGCTGATTTTCCGGAACCATTCTGACCATAAATACCAACTATTTCAGATTGTCTTTCTTTTACATCTTTATTTTGATAGGGAAAAGAAACACTACCAGATTTAACGTTTTTAACATTGTGGATTTCAACTTCTCTAATCTTAACTACAGCTTTATTCATAATGACCTCCGCTTTGATACGTATACTATTATAACATAATCTTTCAAATGTCAACACTTAAATCAATAATATGAAACAAATTGTTTCGATTTAGTCTATAAAATAATACATTGGAAAATTTAAGTCTTATTTAATAAATGCTTTAAAACGTAAAAATTACTATAACATAGGTAGTTTATTAATGAATTTAAAATAAAGAAAAAAGCGGAGTTACCCGATCTAGTTTAGGAGCTAATCTCCCCTTCGTCAGTGACATGCTATCAAACTAATTACCAAAAGTCAATAAAATGACTGATGATAGGTGCAACACACAGAAAAAAATTATCGATTATATCTACATCAACATGATTTTACAGTTTAATTGGCAACTGTTGCTAGATTTCGATTTACAACTACTCTCAAGTAGCGGATTAATCTCTGTTGCTTTTTTAATTGTTTCATTATCGATTTTTTTGCCACTGATATTTATAACAAGCACATAATATTCTGGATTGACAATAACCATAACATCGAATATTTCTTAAATCGTATCAATTGGCAATTCATCCATAGGCAGTTGAATAGATGAAATTGCTTTCTTAATGTCTTTGAATCGTATTAACTTATCATTGAATGGTATTGTTTCATCTTCAATTTTGATGTACCGAATACTTAACTTAATTATTGTTTCTTCAAGTTCATACATCAAACTATGTTCAGCTTCATCAAGTTCTGGTTTCTGTCTTAATATGAGGTATTCCTTTTTATAGGATCTAATCTTTTCAGCTATTTTTGCCATTTGCATATCATAGTGACTTGTATCTAAATGTTCTTTGACTTGCTTGTCAAACTTGGCTTCTAAGTCGCAAAAATTGCGTGCTAAGGCGATGGTTGCTTTCCTTAGGACATGAGTTGCATCTCTTGAATAAATGCGCGGAGAACCTGGTTTTCTAGCATTTTCATTTTCCACAAAATCATACTTAGGGTTATCTTTAACTTTTTGTTTTACATGGAGATATTTTTTCATGCATTAATGAGTAAACAAAACGATTTGCCCACCCCATTGTGTTTTTAGCTAATCTATAAGCAATTTCAACTGTATTAATTTAATCAAGAGTTTTGTTGTAGGTTTTCATGTAGTTTACTTTTTCTTGGAGTTTAATTCATATAAAAGCTATTGTTTATCTGTAAACCTTAGAAGTATTTCTTTGTAAAATGAGTTATAATTAACCTAGTTACTAGCGAATATCAATTTGAATTAGGAGGATGGATGTAATAGGCATCTGAAATTGTTATGAATGATCTAATCTACAAGCTTGAAGAAGTATATAAAGTTAAACCTTTAAGAGCAGTTAAATCCCCACTAAGAATATGTCCTCTTGGAGCGCATGTTGACCACCAAGGCGGACTTGTTACTGGGGTTGCAGTTGATTCAAGTGTAAACCTTGTTTACGCTTCGAATGATAAGGGATTTGTTAGAGTACAAAGCCTAGACTTCCCTGATGAAGAATACTTTTCTATGAGCAATGTACCTGAGATGGTTCCAGGATCATGGGGAAACTATATCAGAGGTGCAGTCTTATCTTTAAAACGCGATTACGTACTTAAAAAAGGTATTACAGGTATTATTAGTGGAAAACTGCCGATAGGTGGTTTGAGTTCATCTGCAGCAGTAACAACCGCCTATTTGATGGCCGTATGTGATGTAAACAACATCAAATTAAGCAAAATCGAACTAGTTAAATACAGCCACTGGGTAGAAACCGATTTTATCGGATTGAAGAATGGTATTTTAGACCAGTCTTCTAATATTTTGAGTGAAAAGAATAAACTCATGGTGATGGACTGTCACACAGATCAATACCATTTAGTAGATCTAGATGATAGAGTTGAAGATTTAGAGTTTGTTATCGTGTATTCTGGAATATCTACAGGATTAATGGGGACAGACTATAATAATCGTGTTGATGAATGTAAGGTAGCTTCATGGTTATTAAAAGAATATAATAACGAGTCGCTTCCCCGACTAAAAGACTCAATACTAAGAGATGTGGATAAATCAATATTTGATCGTTATAGAGACTTGCTTCCTGGTAGGTTCCAAAGAAGAGCTGCTCATTACTATACAGAACAAGAAAGAGTATCCCAAGGGATTAAGGCTTGGAGTAATGGGGACCTTGTTACATTTGGAAAACTTATGAATGAATCTGGTAATAGCTCTGTTTACTTGTATGAATCTGGATGCCCAGAACTCATCACCATCTTTAATATCTTAAAGAATACACCGGGTGTGTATGGGGCTAGATTTAGTGGTGCAGGCTATAGAGGCTGTTGTATAGGACTTATAAACCCTAGAGATAAAGAAAAAATCAAAAAGACAATTGATGAAAGCTATCCAAAACTACATCCTTTATACAAAGATGTCTATAAAGTTAGCTTCGCGAAACTAGACGATGGCGCAAGATACATCGAAATAAACTGAGGTAATTCATGAAATGTATTATATTGGCAGCTGGGTATGCAACTAGGTTATATCCGCTTACACAAAATAAACCCAAACCACTGTTAGAAGTATCAGGCATTACTATTTTAGACCGTATAGTAAATAAGATAGAAAGAGTGACTAACATTGATGAAGTAATAGTCATCTCAAATGATAAGTTCTTTACACACTTTCTAGAGTGGAAAGAAACCTATAAAGGATCTAAGAAAATAGTAATCGTTAACGATAAAACGAGTTCTAACGAGACAAGACTCGGCGCTGTAAAAGATATTTTATACTCAGTAGATGAACTGAACATTGTGGACGATTTAATGGTTCTAGCTGGTGACAATCTATTTGATTTTGAACTCGATGAGTTTGAGGCATTCTTTAATGAGAAGAAGACCAATGTGATTACGAGTCACGTAATCACAGACAAAGAACGACTCAAACGTACTGGGGTTGCATTGTTAGATGAGAACCAAAAACTCATTCACTTTGAAGAAAAACCACAAGAACCTAAATCTAACTTAGCAGTACCTCCATTTTACATATACACTAAAGAAACCATAAGCCTGATTAGACAGTTTATTCTAGAGGGTAACAATGGAGATGCTCCGGGTATGTTATTAGGATGGTTATTGAAGAAGTCTGACATTCATGCGTATTTATTCAAAGGTAATCGTTACGATATCGGAACCATTGATTCTTATAATGAGGTTCAAAAAATCTTTAAAGACAGATAAAACGCTTTAGCATAACACTATTCAAGGTAAAGATTAACATCTTGTTCACTTTTCGAACATGATGTCCGTTTTTACCTTGTTTTTATTATATAAATAGAGTAAAATACAATTATTCAATAAACGAACAATGGATGGTGGACACTTTGAACGATAACAGTTTTTTTAAGCCCACAGTATTGTATAAAGAATATATGATACTTGATATGATTGAGAAGAATCCAAATATTACCCAAAGAGAGATCAGCAAAGAAATTGGGATAGCTGTCTCTATGGTTAATGAATACTTGGATCAATGTGTAAAAGATAAACTTGTGAGAAAAAAGAAATACTCTATGAAAACAGTAGAGTATTTTATTACGAAAAAGGGTATTGAAAGAAGAAAAATGCTTAATATTGGGTACTTAAGCGCTTCTCAAAATCTCTATAGTTATGCTAAACAAGATATAGAGAAATTTTTAGTTTCTATTGAAGAAAAAGGGTTTAGAGACCTCATTCTTTATGGTGCGGGTGAGGTTTGTGAGATCTTATTAAACACGCTTGCGAGTAACCCGAGCATTCACTTAAATTGTCAGGCAATCATTGATGATGATTTAAATAAGGTTGGATTGAAAATGCTAGGTATCGATATTATCAAACGAGATGATATATCAAACTTTTTATACGATGGTGTATTAATCTCAAGTTATACAAATAAAGACTCAATAAGAGAAAAACTATTAGCAAAAGAAATCAAGCCTACTAAAATATTAGACTTTTTCAAATAAGGAGAATACAATATGAAAATCGCAATTATCGGTACTGGCTACGTTGGATTATCCAATGCAGTATTATTTAGCCAACATAACGAAGTGGTTGCCTTAGATATTATCAAAGATAAAGTTGAGATGATCAATAAGAGAATCTCTCCAATCGTAGATACAGAGTTAGAGGAATACTTAAAATCTAAACCGCTCAATCTAAAAGCAACCCTTAATAAAGAAGAAGCCTATAGGGATGCATCCTTTGTTGTGGTAGCTACCCCAACAAATTATGACCCTAAAATGAACTACTTTGATACATCGTCAGTTGACAATGTAATCAAAGACGTTAGTCTCTATAACCCTAACGCAACCATCATTATTAAATCAACCATTCCAGTTGGATACACCGAAGAACAAAAGAACGCACATCCAGCATTAAAAATCATTTTCTCTCCAGAATTCTTAAGAGAAGGTAAAGCTTTATATGACAACCTTTATCCCTCTAGAATTGTAGTAGGAGAACATTCTAAAGAAGCAGAAACTTTCGCACATTTATTATTAGAAGGCGCAATCAAGAAAGATGTTCCAATTCTATATACTGGTTCAACTGAAGCAGAAGCCATTAAATTATTCTCTAATACATACTTAGCATTAAGAGTGGCATTCTTTAATGAACTGGACACCTATGCAGAGATTAGAGGATTAGACACTAAAGAAATCATTGAAGGTGTAGGGTTAGATCCGAGAATTGGTTCTCACTACAATAACCCTTCGTTTGGATATGGTGGGTATTGCCTACCAAAAGATACTAAACAACTATTAGCTAACTATAGTGATGTGCCTCAAAACATAATGTCAGCGATTGTAGATGCCAACAGAACTAGAAAAGATCACATCGCAGACATGGTGATATCCAAAAATCCAAAAGTGGTTGGAATTTATCGACTTGTTATGAAATCCAACTCAGATAACTTTAGACAATCTTCGATTCAAGGCATTATGAAACGTATTAAGGCTAAAGGGATTGAAGTGGTTGTTTATGAACCGGTACTAAAAGAAGAAGCCTTCTTCGGTTCAAAAGTCGAAAGAGATTTTGAAAAGTTCATCAATACTTGTGATGTTATCGTATCAAACCGCTTCTATAAAGAGTTAGATGTAGTGAAAGATAAAGTCTACACAAGAGACTTATTCAACAGAGATTAGAGGGTTCGTATGAGTGATATATATTTAGTAACAGGGGCTGCCGGATTTATTGGGTATAACCTATCTAAAAGACTTTTGAAAGAAAATAAAATCGTGATAGGTGTTGATAATCTCAACGACTATTACGATGTCGGTTTAAAACTAACGAGATTATCTTTACTAGAAAAATACGATAACTTTACTTTTAAAAAGATAGATATTTCTGATAAAAGTACATTAGAAAATCTTTTTAAAAACCATAAAATCACGTATGTCATTAATTTAGCGGCACAAGCTGGGGTTAGATACTCAATAGATAATCCGGATGTCTACATTCAAAGTAACTTAATCGGATTTTACAATATCCTTGAACTATGCAGACATTACCCTGTTAAACACCTAGTTTATGCTTCAAGTAGTTCAGTATATGGTTCTAATCAAAAGGTTCCATTTGAAGAAACTGACTTTGTAGATCATCCAGTTTCCTTATACGCTGCTACAAAAAAATCAAACGAACTAATGGCTCATACATATAGTCATTTATATAAGATTCCATCAACTGGACTAAGGTTTTTTACAGTCTATGGCCCGATGGGAAGACCAGATATGGCATATTACTCATTTACGGACAAATACTTCAAGGATGAAGTAATTAAAGTTTTCAACAATGGTGATTTTGAGAATGATATGTATAGAGACTTCACATATGTGGATGATATCATAGAAGGCATTATTCAAGTATTGAATACGCCACCAACCGATATCAACCCAATGCACAGAGTCTTAAACATTGGAAATAATAATCCGGAAAAACTAATGTACTTTATTAATACATTAGAAGAATGCCTATCTAACTCGCTTGGAAAGAAAGTAGAGTTCAAGAAAGAATTTGAACCAATCAAACCTGGAGATGTTCATAAGACTTACGCTTCAACAGAAGCTTTAGAAAGGCTAGTTGGGTTCAAGCCTAAAACGTCAATAAAAGACGGACTACAAAGATTTACAGATTGGTATGTTTCATACTACAAGAAGGTGTAATGAATAATGTTTTATTTGAAATTTAAGAGATTCTACGACTTTGTATTAGCTTTAATTGGGCTAATTGTATTATCGCCACTGTTTTTGATTCTAATGATCTTTATTAAACTTGATTCTAAAGGGCCAATTCTTTTTAAACAAAAAAGAGTTGGCAGACACAAGAAGCATTTTAATATTTTAAAGTTTAGAACCATGAGAATCGATACACCAAGAGATATGCCAACCCACTTATTAGAGAATCCAGACCAATGGATTACTAAAATGGGTAAGTTATTACGAAAAACCTCTTTAGACGAACTTCCTCAAATTATCAATATCTTAAGGGGAGATATGTCTATAATCGGACCAAGACCTGCACTTTGGAATCAATTTGATTTGATGGAAGAAAGGGATAGATACGATGTTCATAGACTCTATCCGGGATTAACTGGTTATGCACAAGTTCATGGTAGAGATGAACTTACAATTGCAGATAAAGCCAAATTAGATGGTTTTTATGTAAAACATATATCTTTATGGTTGGATATTAAAATCTTCTTCAAAACAATCATTAGTATTTTTAAATCTGATGGCGTTGTTGAGGGTGGGACCGGAACCATCGAGAAAAAACAAATAGAAAAGAAAGAAAGTAAGTAGGTGAACACTCGTGAAACGGGTATTAATAACTGGCGCAAATAGTTATGTAGGAACAAATGTTGAAAAATGGTTAATGAGAGACCCAAAACAATATTATGTTGAAACTTTGGATATGATAAATCCTAACTGGAAAGACTTTGATTTCTCTAGGTTTGATGTCGTGTTTCATGTAGCAGGTATTGCTCATGTTTCTACAAAAAAGAGCATGAAAGACTTATACTTTAAAGTCAATAGAGACCTTACGATAGAAACGGCAATAAAAGCCAAAGAATCTGGGGTTAAACAATTTATTTTCATGAGTAGTATGATTGTATATAGTTCCAAAGAAACAAGGATTACACTTGAAACTAAACCAAATCCAGATAACTTCTATGGTTTAAGTAAACTTCAAGCTGAAGAGGGAATTTTACCGTTACAGTCTGAAGATTTTAATGTGTGTATCTTAAGACCGCCGATGATTTATGGGCCAAGATCCAAAGGGAATTTTCCAAAACTAGTTCAACTATCTAAAATGAGTTTTATTTTTCCTAAGTACCATAACAAAAGGAGTTCATTATTTATAACTAATTTATGTATTTTTATTAAATATTATATCGATAATGCTTCAAAAGGAATTAATCTTCCTCAAAATGATTCTGTTTTTTCTATTTATGAAATCGTAAAACAATCAAGAAAGTTTTTTGGAAAGAGGACGGTTTTTATTAGTACTTTTAACCCATTCATTTTTTGTTTGACTAAGTTACTGTCGGTAGTTAGGAAGATGTTTGGTGATTTTTATTATGATGTTTTTGAAGAAAATCATTTGAGTTTGGTATCTTTAGAGGAGAGCATTGTTAAGACGCTATCATATTGTGAGACTTAGGATAATTATGATGGATTAGTATAGAAAATTTATCAATTATATTGCGAAGTAGTTGTATATGAATACATAGTAAGGAGAGAAAATATGGATTTTTCAGTTTTAATGTCATTGTATGACAAAGACAATGAGGATTATCTAGTTCAATCTATTGAAAGCTTATTAAATCAAACAGTGTTAGCAAACGAGATAGTTTTAGTGATAGACGGGCCAATAAACCAAAAACTACAAAATATCGTAAATTTTTATAGTATTCGGTACAAGGATCTTTTCAAGATAATACAACTTCCCGAGAATATGGGTTTAGGCAAAGCATTGGATCAAGGTATTTTTCATTGTACAAATGAGTATGTTGCCCGCATGGATGCTGATGACATTTCTTTGCCAAATAGGTTTGAAAAGCAAGTTGAGTTCATAGAAAAAAATCCAGATATTGATATTTTTGGGGCTATAATTGATGAATTTAATGAAAATGGTGAAGTTGTATCTACGAGAACAGTTCCTCTAACGGATAAGGAGATTAAGAAATACATAAGAAGAAGAAGCCCTTTTAATCACCCGACTGTATTTTTCAAGAAGTCAAAAGTAATTTTGTTTGGTGGATATGGGAATTTAGGTAGAAAGCAAGACTATGACTTATTTTCTAGAATGCTAATGAACGACTGTAAAGGTGCAAATCTGAATGAAAGTCTTTTGTTATTTAGAAGTGATAACAACAGTTTTAAGAGAAGAAAGAGTATCAAAAATGCTAAGAGTTATGTAAGGGTAGCTCGTAATAATTATTCTAGAGGTTATTGTAGCTTAAATGATTTGGTATTTGTTATTTGTAGCCAAATTCTTGCAGTTATACTGCCTATATGGGTGTTTAAAATTATCACTAAAAAGTTTTTAAGAAAATAACAAGTTTTGAATGATAGAAATAAAGAGAGGCGTCCGGCAATGAATAAAATGAGATTTGTTAATTTGATTTTTAAAATGATTCCTGACAGAATAGCTGTTAAAATGACGTATAAGTTTGTTACTAAAAGAAAGCTTAATTTAAGCGAACCCAAAAGATTCACCGAAAAAATTCAGTGGTATAAGTTAAATTATCGAAATCCGCTAATGACGATATGCGCCGATAAATACAAAGTGAAATCGTATCTATCTAGCAAAGGATTTGATGATTATATTATTAAGACGTATCAAGTTTTGGACAGAATAGAGGATATGAACTTAAATCTTTTGCCTCAAAGTTTCATAATTAAATCAAATAACGGATCTGGAGATAATATCGTTGTTAGAGACAAAAGAAATATAAACTTGAAAGAAATACATGAGACAGCGAAAAAGTGGAAATCAACATCAACAATAAATATTGGTAAAGAATGGGCATATAAAAAAATAAAACACAAGATAGTTATTGAACAATTTTTAGATGATCGCGAGGACAATGAAACGGATCTTAGAGACTATAAAGTCTTATGTTTTCACGGTAAAGCAGAAGTTGTATGGGTAGACTTTAACAGATCAACAAACCATAGAAGGAACTTTTATACGCCACAAATGGTATTGATCGATATTAAAAGTGATAAGCCTAATGAAGAAAAAAAGATTATTTCTAATTCCAAAGAGATTGAAGAAATACTAAGAATATCTGAAATTATTGCACAAGATTTTCCTTTTGTTAGAGTAGACTACTACATAACAAAGTCTAAGAAAATTTACTTGGGCGAAATAACGTTTTATCCTTGGAGCGGGAATATTAAGTTTGAACCGGATAGTTTTGATTTTTATTTAGGGAATTTGCTACAGATTAATTGCATTAATTAAATGATAAGGTAAAGGAGATATGCTCAGTTAATTTGAGTATATGTGGTTAGATAACATGATAACAGATGAGTGCCTAGTTTCGATCATAATTCCAGTATACAATAGCGGTACAAGAGTTTTAAATCTCATTGATGATCTAGAAAGACAAATGAATTTAAACATGTTTGAAGTATTATTTATTGATGACTGCTCAAAAGATAACTCTGTGGAAATTTTAGAGCAAGGTCTTTCAAAAGTAAGTTTCAAACATAGTGTGATAATGAAAAAAAATAACGACGGTCCTGGTGAAACACGAAATATTGGTATTTGCAAATCAAAGGGGAACTATATAACATTTATAGATGCAGATGACAGAATATCTAGCGACTTTATGTCTATAATAGTTAATGCTATACGTTATAATGAAAATAAAGACATTTATTGTTTTGATGCAAGATATGTAAATAGAAATAACAAAACGATTAAAATGTATGCACACAGTGAATATATCAATCGCGAAAACGCATCGTTGTACATGAATACTTCTACATGGGGTAAAGTAGTTAAAGCAGACTTATTAAAACTAAACGGAATAAGGTTTACAAGATTTTTTAGAGGTGAGGATCAAATCTTTTGGCAGAATGTTATTTCTATTTCGGAAAGTTTCTATTATGAAGAAAAGTGTATTTACTATTATGAGCAAAACGATAGTTCTCTTACGAAAAATAAAGGCATAAAGGTTGATTTCGAAGAGACGATTAAGAAGTATGAATTATCTGTAACTCGGGCAGAAGATAACTATAAAATTAAAATATTTGTTCATAGGTTTCTATTTTTAATTGCCAAAAGTATTCAAATAAGCAAAAAGACAAAAAACAGAGTAAGTTATGCAAATATTAATCTTCCGTTTGATAAAAAATCTATTTTAGACGAAATTAAAGTATCAAAATTAAGTATTTCAAAAAAAATTATTTGTAGATGGTTTATAAAAGATAGAAAGCTAGCTCTTTATTTATATTTTAGATTATATAATATAATCAGGTAAAGTTGGAGGATATAAGTGAAAAAAAGCATTTTAACCGCGTTTTCTTTTCAAAAGATTTTGTTCGTTTTTTGCATTGTTGTTTTATTGTGGGTAACACAAAATCAAAAGATCACGAATCAAGGCGTAACTTTGCCTTATTTTAGTTTTAATCCAGTTATTATTTTGTTCACAATATCAGTTATTTCGTTAGCGCATAATTTTATCTTTAAAATAAAGTTAAAGTTGCCATCAATATTGTTTTTTGCTGTTTTGTTTGTAGTTGTTAGCATTATTCCTATTGTTTTTATAAAGGATCCTGATACCTACTATGGAAATTTGTTAGGGAGATCCTTGATAGTTTTATTTTTTTTGATGGGATTTTATATGGCAAACGAAAAAATAGTTTTCAACTCGCTTATATTATTAGGGGTTATAATGTCTATTCAAATAGTACTAACATTTATGCTGGTTAATATACCTTTTGACGCGCTTTATTATAAGCAATATATGGTTATTCCTGTAGGAGCTAGTAATCATCTTTCAGTAATGTTGCTGCCACTATTGATTATTAACGATTTTTATACAGTTAGAATATTCAGAAAAATCCTATACAGTCTCATTCTAATCATTGGTATATTTTTAACAAAATCTAGAACAGGTCTAATTATTCTATGTTTTTTATTAATTGTTAAATTTATATACTATTTAATAATATTATTGAGGAAGTCAAATAAACAAAATATTACGATAGCAATAACACTAATAACAACGGTTCTAAGTGTAATTGTTTTACTCTTAACTAAGATTGATTTAGGGTTTATTCGTGATTTTCTACTTGGATTTGCGAAAGAGGATAGTACAATTTCTATAGATGCGTTATTAAGTGGAAGACTATCTCTACTAATTGAAGGATTTAAGACAAGTCTTAACAATCCTTTGTTTGGTCAAGGATTAGAATATGAACTTGGTGCAGCAAAAATACATAATTGGTTAGGTCAATTGTTTTATGAAGTTGGCTTATTTGGAGTAATTATATTTTCAATCATACTTATTGATATATATCAAAAAATAAAAAAGTACGATACAAAATCTAATGTGTATAAAGCAGTTGTTACTGTTTTATTAATAAATTCTCTAATAGAACCGGGGATATTTACTTATCAAGTTGATTTTATTTTTTGGATAATTATAGGTACTTTGTACGGAGTGTCAAGAATGAATAAAGGAGAAAAACCTCTTGAAAATTTAGAGGAAAAGTGATGAAAATGGATATTTTTAAGGATAAGGTTTTATTGGTCACTGGAGGGACAGGATCATTTGGAAATGAAGTTGTTAAGAGGTTTTTAAACTCTGAACTTAGAGAAATAAGAATATTATCGAGGGACGAAAAGAAACAAGATGATATGAGAAAAGTATATAATAACAATAAAGTTAAGTTTTATATTGGTGATGTAAGAGACTATAAATCTATAAGTAGTGCATTTGTAGGTGTAGACTATGTTTTTCATGCTGCTGCACTTAAACAAGTTCCTTCCTGTGAATTTTTTCCGATGGAAGCGGTTAAAACTAATATTATTGGAAGCGATAATGTTATAGATGCTTGTATCGCAAATAAAGTTAAGAAAGCTGTATTTTTATCTACCGATAAAGCTGCATATCCAATAAATGCAATGGGGATTAGCAAAGCTTTAATGGAGAAAAATGTGATAGCGAGATCAAGACAACTAGGAGAGAGTGATACAATTTTATGTCTAACCAGATACGGAAACGTTATGTCTTCAAGAGGATCAGTTATTCCATTATTTCTTGAAAAAATAGCAAATAATCAACCGCTTCCTATAACAAATCCTGACATGACAAGATTCATGATGACGTTAGACGATGCTGTTGAGCTAGTAATCTATGCGTTTCAAAATTCTAGCCAAGGCGATTTGTATGTTCAAAAAGCTCCTGCAGCATCAATTGAAGTTTTAGCTAAATCAATTTTAGAAATTACGAAATCGGATGTAGGAATGAAAATCATCGGTGCAAGACATGGAGAAAAAATGTATGAAGTCTTAGTCACTGATGAAGAAATGAGCAAAGCAGTTGATTTAGAGGGATTCTATTGTATTAAAGCCGACAATAGAGATTTAAACTATGAGAAATATCTCGTTGATGGTAACAATAAAATTATTATGGGAAAACAGTATACATCGCATAATACAAAGCAGCTTAATATTTCAGAGATGAAACAATTATTAATGAAACTAGATGATTTTAAAACCTATAGATGAGGAAGTTGGTAGATATGATGAAAATACTAGTACTTGGAGCAAATGGTATGGCTGGACATATGATAAGTATGTTTCTCGACAAAAAAGGTTATGACGTATATGCTTTTGCTAAAAATAAAAAGATGAATAATATCAAATATATTATCGGAGATGCCCTTGATACGGAAAAATTGATTCAAGTTATTATCGAAAATGGATTTGATTATATAGTGAATTGCATAGGTGTACTAAATAGTGATTGTGAAGTTAGGGAAGACGAGGCAATTTACCTCAACTCATATTTGCCCCATCTATTAGCTCGCATTACAAAAGGATTAGCAACTAAAGTAATTCATTTGAGCACAGACTGTGTTTTTTCAGGATATGATGGACCGTATTATGAAAATAGTACTAAGAACGGAAAGGGTATTTATGCCTTAAGTAAATCATTGGGAGAACTAGAAGATGATAAAAATATAACCATTAGAACGTCAATAATTGGGCCTGATATGAATTTCAATGGTATTGGTTTATTCAATTGGTTTATGAATCAGCAAGGCGCCATAAATGGATACTCGAGAGTGTATTGGACAGGTATTACGACATTAACTTTGGCCAAGGCGATCGAAAACTTACTAACTTCCAATATAAGCGGTATATATCATCTTGTAAATAATGATAAAATATCCAAATATGATTTGTTAGTACTCATATCAAGTGTATATAATAAAACTATTTTGATTAAACCAGTTGATTATCCAGTTTTTAGTAAAGAACTAATAAATACTAGAGCAGACTTTAAATTTTCCGTACCTACTTATCTGGAAATGTTAGAAGAACAAAAAGAATGGATTCTAGAAAATAAGGAGCTGTACCATTACAATGTCTAACACTACTTTATTATCAATTGTGATGCCAACTAGAAATCGGCAAAAATATGCATTAGAAGTAGTGAAGAATATTCTATTATTCAATAAAGCGGAAGTAGAAATAGTAATTGAAGATAATAGCGACGATGAATGTTTGAGGCTTATGCTCGGTGATTTGATTAATGATAACCGAGTCAAGTATCGATACAACAAAAAGAGAGTATCTTTTGTAGAAAATTTTAATAATGCTATATCAAGTTCTACCGGAGAATATATTGTAATAGTAGGAGATGACGATGGAGTGCTCCCGGAGATTGTAGATGTCGTTTATTGGGCTAAAAGAAACGATATTGAAACGATACAATACAATAGGTCATATTCATACGTATGGCCAACAGAAGAAGGTTCGGGGAAGTTAACGCTTAGAGGATTTAGGTTTAACAGAAGATGTATTGACACCAATAAAGAGTTAAAAAAGATGGTAATATCTGGAGATTTTTACTATACGAAATATAAACTTATGAACATATATCATGGAATAGTAAAAAGGAAATGGCTTGAAAAAATAAAAGAGATAACTGGAGCATATATAAATGGACTTACCCCTGATATATATGCCTCAGTGTCGCTCTCGTTATTGATTAACAAATATTGTTACTTAGATTACCCTTTAACTTTTAACGGAGTATGTAGACAAAGTGGTACGGCACAAGCTATAAGAGGTGAACATACCGGAAATGACATTTATAGAGCACCTCACTTTATTGGACAGGATAGGTATGAATGGGATCAAAGATTTCCAAAAGTTTATACAGTTAGCACCATTTGGGGTGAAACAGCTATAAAAGCGCTAAATGATATAGATCAAAGTGGAACATTCGAGAAAATGATAAATTTCAAACGGGTTTATAAAAATATAAATTTGAGACATCCGGAGTTCTATCAACAAATTTTCGATTGTGCCAAACACAACAATAGTTCATTTTCTAAAGGTTATTTTAGCAGATTTATTTGGTTTCTTGCCAAAAGGAGTGAAAAGATTTTAATTTATTCTTTAAGACTAGTGAAGTATTTATTTTATGGAAGACAAATCAAAGAAAATGTTAACAGTACTACAGAGGCTTTAAGTACAATTGAAAAAGTTAGGAATTATAGAAAAAATAGAAGAAAATTGTACCGTTTTCTAGATGATGAAAGAAGCAGAAAATGCTAGAAAAATCGCATTATGGAAATATCTTAAGAGTCGTTATTAGCAATTTTCTCAAACTAATATCGAGTATAATGACAATGCTTTTAATTCCTATGATTTACAGTGAACTTAATTATAGTTACTATAAGTTGTTTATCTTATTTATGTCATATGCCGGAATTTTTAATTTTGGATTAATTGATGGTATATATCTTTATTATGCGGGGAGTAGTCTAGAGGATTTACCTATTAATGAGTTTAAATACTATACAAAATTTCTTTCTCTATTCATCGTAATCGCGGCATTTCCTTTTGTTTTATTTAGTACCACTTTAAATGGAGATAGATCCATTATTGTTCTTGTGTTTTCTCTAAATATTATTCTTATTAATTTGACAGGATATTTCCAGTTTATATCTCAAATAACTAGTAGATTTAGAGAGTTTGCAATTAGAAACTTCATATTTACGATTCTTTCATTGATATCGGTCCTCTTAATCTTTATTTTTGAAAATGATAATTACTTGTCAATGGTAGTTTCTATGACGATTATTAATTTTGTTATTCTCATTATGTATGTGATCACATATAGAAGATTTTTACCCTTTGGACTATCACCAAATAGCAAAGAGCATGGTAATAAAATGACAAGAAAAATGTACAGGATGGGAATTCCGCTTTTATTGTCAAATCTTATTGTTATTTTAATTGGAAACATCCCAAAACAATTTGTTGAGTTTTATTATCCAATTGAAAATTATCCAAATGTGTTTGCCCATTTCTCATTTGCTTACACGCTAATGACGTTCACTAGTGTTTTTTTATCAGCAATAAGTCTAGTTATTTATCCAGTACTCAATAAAACTAATGAAAGTGTGTATATTGGTGCATATAATAAATTAAATACTATCATTATTGTGTTTAGTTCGTTTCTACTTATAGGGTATTTCCCTCTATTTTATATAGTAGATAATTATATTCCCAAATATTTTCCGTCATTAGAGTATTTTTACATACTTATACCAGGAGTAATTTTTACTTCCTCGATTACTGTAATTCAACACAGTTATTATAAAACTATGAAGAAAAACTTTCAGTTTTTGTTAATTGGAGTTTCAGTGCTATTCCTTCAAGTGATAATGATTTATATATTATATTATGTTTTTAATAAGAGCTTAGTAATGATAGCTATTTCGACTTTAGCAACTCAAATTCTTTGGTTCTTGATATCTGATCAATATATTATTAAGATAACAAAGCAATCTATAGCTAAAAAGAATTACTTGTACATTTCTTCCGTGATAGCAGCATTCTATTCAATTAATGCAATATCGAATATATTTTATCAATTTGTCGTATTTTCTGTTTTATTGTTATTGATTTCCTTATTTGTTTATTTCAATGAAATAAGAACAATTATTGATTATTTATTATACCAATGCAAAAAAGATAGAAAATAACTAAAAAATCAGTAATACTGGTTATCAATTAATACTTATCTTTTGCTGTTAATATAGAATAGTAGACACGATGAGTAAGAATCCTTCTTATGTTAGAATATAAGAAAAGAGTTAATTTCATGTCTTCAACAGGCAATCGTTATTCAAACGAATTTAAACAACAAATCGTCGAACAATTTCAATCAGACAATCAGTATCTAAGCTGTTTCGTGAGTATGGCATCCCCATCGGGACAATCTACAAATGGACAAAAGAGCTTACACCTGTGATCACGGAAGATGGAAAGTTTGTTACACCAAAAGAAGTTAAAGCATTAGAAAAGCGAATCAGGGAACTTGAAATGGAAAATGAAATCCTAAAAAAAGCGACCGCCATATTCGCACGAAAACCCTAAATGAAAAAGTCGATTTTATCGAGTTATTCAAGCATTAAATGTCTGATAGAGACATCAAACGATTAGAACTCGAATCCAAGATTATTGAAATCTATACCGAGTTTGATAGCGTCTACGGTGCACCAAAGATTCGTAGAGAACTTATTAAACAAGGTTATTACGCTTCACTTAAGCGCGTCAGCGTCTATATGAAGCGATTAGAGCTTTGATCCATCATTTCCAAGAAATATAAGCCAGGATCAACTTCTAAAGCACCCAATGATAAAGAAAACATCATGAATCAAGATTTCACAACATTATACCCAAACCAGAAATGGGTGATGGATATCACCTATATCTCGACTGTTTATGATGGGTGGACATATCTAGCATCCGTCATGGATCTTCATTCAAAGATGATTATAGGATAGAGTTATCAACGCCACATGAAACAGGGAATCGTCCTTGAGTCTTTACGCCAAGCGGTGTATAAGACAAAACAAACAAAAGGGATTATTGTTCAATCAGATTTAGATAGTCAGTATTTTAGTTATGATATCGAACAGTTCATCGAAAATTATGAAATGATTCACTCATATTCAAGAAAAGGAACACCATATGATAACGCGCCGATTGAAACATTTCATTCGATCATCAAGAGAGAATGTTTAAGTCGTATGGTTTTAAAGACATTCGAAGAAGCTAGATTGGTGATCTTTGAATATATTGAAGGGTTTTATAATCGTAAAAGAATCCATAGTTTAATCGATTATCAAACGCCTTATCAAGTGTATTACTCAAGTAAGAAATTCTCACTTAATGTGTCACTTTATTGACTGTTAAGCAGGTTAATAATATTATCAGTGGTTAGTATTTAAGATGTATGGATTCTTATTACAATAAATAACAAATATTTTTGATAGAGATGTTGAGTGCTATCACATAATATTATCAAATAACACATAGTTTACATAATTTGAGTATTCACGATATAATATATACACATACTTAAGGTATTGGTTCACTATGTGAACATCTTTATAGGAGGACATTCATGTCTAAAGATTTTTTCAAAAGACACTATGCAATAATAAGAGTAATTGAACTAGGATTAGACTTATTCTTTGTGATTTTTTCATTCTTACTAGTCGTTCAACTTAATAAATATATTGAAAATGGTGACTTCATCAAGAGTCTAATTGACTTATTTGGACACTTTTTTGATACATATATAAATGTCCTAACTACACAACTACTCTACTTAGTAGTTGTGATGATGTTATTTGTTGTATATCAAGTAACACCTACTAGAAAACCCTATCCAGACACAATGGTAAGTGCAATACTCGCCTTATTTATGGGTAACATGATTGTTATTGTCTTAAGTGTCATGCTTTCAAGAGTATTAGTTAGTCCGGATGTGATTGGGTTTACATTCTTAACTCAAATAGTTGTCTTTGGAGTGTATAAATACTTATTCTATAAGATCATTTCTAAGATAGATAAAAGAAGTGTATTGATTATCGGACCCAAAGTAGAAGCTGACTTAATGGCTACTAAATTCCTAATGGGTAAAGAACATAAAAGACATCTTAAGTATGTTATTTATCAAGAACAAATCGATAACACCGAATGTGTTATCGACTACATCGATAAAGTCGATGATGTCATTGTTACTGATGGATTGAAAGAAGTATTTAAGAATAATATCATGACATACTGCCTATCTAAGATGCACAAAGATGTCTATTTAGTTCCAAAATTATATGAGATTAACATCGTTAACTCTAAGATAGATCAAATAAGAGACACTCCGGTTTTCTTGTCTCAATCGTTACATTTAACAATAACCCAACGTTTTATCAAAAGAACGATTGATATCGTTGTTTCAGTCATTGGACTAATTATAGCTTCGCCTATTATGCTAATTTCAGCGTTATTAATTAAATTGAATGATAAAGGACCAGTACTTTATAAACAAGAAAGAATCACAAGAAACAATAAAACGTTTATGCTTTATAAGTTT
The DNA here is from genome assembly GCF_016907055.1 of Paracholeplasma morum. Taxonomy (NCBI): domain Bacteria; kingdom Bacillati; phylum Mycoplasmatota; class Mollicutes; order Acholeplasmatales; family Acholeplasmataceae; genus Paracholeplasma; species Paracholeplasma morum. The sequence continues at coordinate 80,418 of NZ_JAFBBG010000002.1, read as the reverse complement.
AGATCAATGATTGTTGATGCCGAGAAGTACACTGGTGCTGTATGGCAAATGGAAAACGACCCAAGAATTACAAAGATTGGTAAGTTCTTACGTGCAACACGTATGGACGAACTTCCACAACTTCTAAACGTAATCAAGGGTGAAATGTCGTTGATTGGTCCTAGACCAGAACGAGAAATATTCATTCAAGAGTTCGTGAAGTCTATTCCAGACTTCAAATACCGTGTGAATGTGAAACCCGGAATTACAGGGCTTGCACAAGTATTGGGTAAATATAACTCAGAACCAGTAGATAAACTTAGATTTGATTTAATCTATATTAGAAATTATAGTCCATGGTTAGACTTCAAGATACTATTCTTAACAATAAGAGCAGTACTTGATAAGGATTCATCAGCAACACTTGGTATACCAAAGTTAGATGAAGTCATCACACGTCGTGAACTAGCTTCAGTTCCGTTTACACTTGGATTAGAAATAAAAGGAAAAAAATGATGAAGAAAATATTGTTTGTCGCACATATGGATTCTCATATTGCTAATTTTCATCTACCCTATTTAAAATGGTTTAAAGAACAGAGCTATGAGACGCATGTCGCGTCTAATAGTAAAGAATCTACAAGAGATATTCTTTATTGTGATAAGAAACATCAAATTGATTTTTCAAGATCACCCTTTTCTTTAAGTAACTTCAAGACCTATAAAGCGTTTAAGAAACTGGTCAAAGAAGAAAAGTTTGATTTGGTGCATTGTCATACGCCTATGGGCGGGTTATTCACGAGACTCGCATTTAGAAAAACAAAGACACCTGTTTTTTATACAGCACATGGATTTCATTTCTTAAAAGGTGGGTCTAAGCTTTCTTGGCTTTTATACTATCCTATTGAAAAGTGGTTATCTAGATATACTAATGAACTGCTTACCATTAACTATGAAGACTTTACAATTGCTAAGAAGAAATTCAGTAAGAAATGTAATGTTTCATATGTGCCAGGTGTTGGCGTCGATTTAGCATCTTACTACACTTTGCCAAAAGAAGAAATCACACGCATTCGTAAAGAGATGGGTTTAGAGGATAAGTTTGTTCTAACGTATGTGGCTGAACAAACCAAAGGCAAAAATCAAGGATTTATTATCGATTTTGTAAGTAAAGCCCAAATTAAATATCATGACTTACGAGTCTTACTCATAGGATATGGTGAAGAATCCGAAAACTATGCCCAACTGATTAAAGAGAAGAAACTTGAAAAAAAGATATTCCAATTAGGGTTTAGAAAAGACATTAATGAGCTTAACAACATCGCCGATGTTGTTATTAGCACTTCCTTAAGAGAAGGCCTTCCAAAAGCATTGCTTGAAGCAATCGCAATTGGAAAACCAATACTCGCCAGTGATATTCGAGGCAATAAGGAATTGGTATTAGATGGGTATAATGGATTCTTATATCCGAAAAATGATATTGAAGCATTTGAATATAAACTTGATAAGTTATATAAAGATAGCGCATTAAGAGAAAGATTCTCAATGAATTCTAAAGAGCATTCATTGAGATATGATATTAGCCTTGTTTTAGACCAAGTTACCGGTCTTTATAACAAGTATTTAGGGGGAGGACAAAACCATGAATAAACCACTAAAAATAGCGGTTATTGGATTAGGATATGTTGGACTTCCAATCGCATATGCTTTTGCTAAAAGGGGCGTAGATGTGATTGGGTTTGATGTGAATAAACATAAGATTGAACTTTACAAGAAAGGAATCGATCCAACCAATGAAGTTGGGAATGAAAACCTAGGTAAGGTATCTAATCTTCTTTATACTTATGATGAAAATGATTTAGACAAAGCTAACTTTTTCATTGTTGCGGTTCCAACACCAGTTAACGAAGATAAAACCCCCGATTTAGTTCCTGTAATTAAAGCCAGTGAAGTGGTTTCTCGTCATCTTAATAAGGGAGATTATGTGGTTTATGAATCCACTGTATATCCTGGAGTAACTGAGGATATCGCTGTTCCAATTCTTGAAAGAAGTGGATTAAAGCGTGTGGTTGATTTCAAGTTTGGGTATTCGCCTGAACGTATTAACCCAGGTGATAAAGTACACAGATTAGAAACAATTACGAAAGTTGTTTCTGGTTGTGATATAGAATCACTCGAACACATTGCAAAAGTCTATGAAATCGTTGTGGATGCAGGTGTATTCAAAGCCAAATCTGTAAAAGTTGCTGAAGCCGCAAAAGTCATCGAAAACTCACAAAGAGACATAAATATTGCCTTTATGAATGAACTAGCTATTATTTTTGATCTTTTAAACATTGATACAAAAGATGTTTTAGACGCAGCTTCAACCAAATGGAATTTCCTAAGATTTACGCCAGGTTTAGTCGGTGGACACTGTATTGGCGTAGACCCGTATTACTTAACCTATAAAGCTCAAAGTCTTGGTTACCAACCAGAAGTGATTCTTGCAGGTAGACGTATCAATGACAATATGGGTAAATACATTGCAGAAAAATCTGTTAAAAAGATGTTTGCGCATGGGGTTACACCACAAAGCGCAAAAGTCCTCGTTATGGGTATAACCTTTAAAGAAGACTGTCCGGACATTAGAAACTCCAAAGTCATCGATATCATAAATGAATTAAAAGAGTATGGCATTACACCTATGGTATGTGATCCACTTGCAGATAAAGATGAAGTAAGACATGAATATGGATTAGAACTTGTAGACTTTAATATAGTCAAAGATCTAGATGCCATCATTTTAGCAGTATCTCATTATGAGTATAGATCACTTAAAGAAAGTGATTATAAGAAACTATATCATCAAAAACACTCTAAGTTCACATTGATTGATGTCAAATCCATCACGAACTTCAGTGATGAATTTGACACTTGGAGGCTTTAAAATGTTAGACATCAAATTTCCAAAAGGCACTAAATTTTTAGTGACAGGATGTGCAGGATTCATAGGATCCAATACAGTTGAGTATCTTTTAAGTGAAGGGTATGAAGTCGTTGGACTCGATAATTTTGCTACAGGTAAAAAATCCAATATCGAGTCACTAGCTCATAATAGATTTCATTTTATTGAAGGAGACATTAGAGACTTAGATACATGTACTAGTGCAACGAAAGGTGTAGACTACGTTATTCACCTGGCAGCATTAGGCAGTGTACCAAGATCGATTAAAGATCCTAAGACGAGTAATGACGTCAACGTGAATGGTTTCTTGAACATGTTAATAGCTGCTAAAGACGAGAAAGTTAAGACTTTTGTCTATGCATCAAGTAGTTCTGTTTATGGAGATGAACCTAACCTTCCAAAGGTTGAAAATCGCATTGGTAAACCATTATCACCTTATGCAGTCACGAAGTATGTGAACGAACTTTACGCTAAAGTATTCTTCGATTTATATGGATTAAGAACCGTCGGATTAAGATACTTTAACGTATTTGGAAGAAGACAAGATCCTAATAGCATCTACGCTGCAGTGATTCCTCAATTCGTTAAAAAAATCCTAGACAATGAGTCTCCACAAATTCACGGAGATGGAACACAAAGCAGAGACTTCACGTATATTGATAACGTCATTGAGGCAAACCTCAAGGCGTGTTTAGCCAAAGACGAAGCCTTTGGCAAAGCTTTTAATATTGCTTATGGTGGACAAGTTACTGTAGATACACTTTTCAAAGAAATGAGAAAACTATTAAACTCTAACATCGAACCGGTTTATATCCCAACAAGACCTGGTGATGTTAAACACTCTAATGCTGATATTACACAAGCTAGGACTTTAATGAATTATAACCCTTCATACAGTTTTGAAGAAGGTTTAAAACTTACATTGGATTGGTACAAGAAAGCGTTGGTATAAACATGAAGAAAGTAGTTGCGTATGTGATTCCAAGCCTTGAGATAGGCGGATCTGAATCCAAAGTCGTTGAACTTGCTCAAGGTTTAGACAAAACAAAGTATGAACCAATTATCATCACCATTTCCAAAATGGGACCATTATTGGAAAAAGCCAAAAACTCTAACATTAGAGTTTTTTGCGTTAACAAGAAGGGGAAGTTTGATTTATTTGTCGTTAATCGAATTGCGCGATTATTAAAAGATCATAAAGTCGATATTGTCCAAGTCTTTACCAGTACAGGTAAACTCTGGGGAAGACTAGCGGCTTTTAAAGCAAAAATCAAAGTCGTGATTTCTACTGAGGAATCTTTATTTAGAAATAAACCAATGGATAGATTATTAGAAAGAAGATTGGCTAAGAAAACCTCTGTTATTATCACAAACTCTAATGCCTCTAAAGCTAGTGCAATTAAAGGAACTGGCATACATGAATCTAAGTATGTAGTAATTCATAATGGCATTGAGCTTACACGTTTTTATAAAGGTGTTTCTCACAATGTATTAAGGTCTGGAAATGAACAGGTTTTAATGACCATTGCGAGATTTGACCCAAGAAAAAAACTGGACTTTCTGATTAATGCATTTTCTATAGTGGTTAAGACCCATGATGCCAAGCTTGTATTGGTTGGTAGTGGACCTCTTGAAGAATCACTGAAAAAACAAGTTAACGACTTGAACCTTCAAGATAAAGTTCTATTTCTAGGTTACCGAAAAGATACGCCTGACTTATTAAAAGAAGCTGATGTATTCTTACTGACATCCAGTGAAGAAGGATTCGGCAATGTCATCATTGAAGCGATGGCATCTAAAGTACCAGTGGTTGCATCCAGTGTTGGTGGCATCAAAGAAATCATTAAACACAATCATAATGGCCTTTTATTCGAAAGTGGTAATCAAACGGAGCTAGTCCGTTTGATTAAGAACCTATTAGACAGTAAAGATACGCGTGATAAACTATCTACAAATGCATTTAATGAAGTAGAACAATACAGCCTTTCGCGCATGATTAAAGACCACGAAGCGTTATATCAAAAACTAAGTTAGGAGGATTATACATGTTAATATATGGACTCTTAAGTCTTTTAGGGCTTGTTGTAATCATCCATTTAATTTGGTTTATGATCTTTAAGAGAACCTTTACACCAGTCTTAATGTATCACCGTGTAACGGGTGATACTAAGAAAGATGATGTTAGATTTATCATACATAAAGGTAAAAGATTAGACCTAGATTCTATGAAAGTAAGTCCTACCAATTTTGATGTTCAAATGGCCTATTTAAAGAAAAAAGGGTATCAAACATTAGATCTTAAAAAGGACTTTCATAAACCGAAAACAGTTTATATTACCTTTGATGATGGTTATGAAGATAACTATTTGTTTGCTTTTAATAGCTTAAAGAAACACGGATTAAAAGCTACTTTTTTTATCACAAGTGAACTTGCGATAAAAGGCTTGTTTATGCCAATTGACAGTAATGATAAAAGGGTTGAAAATAGGCTTCTTACGACAAATCAAATCAGGGAAATGAGTGAGGCTAAAATGCAAATAGGCTCACACACATTAACACACCCATGGCTTACACATGAAGGTGTTAATATCGAAGATGAGATTATTAAATCCAAAAGAGAACTTGAAGAAATTATTGGAAAAGAAGTTACTACCTTTGCCTATCCTGGTGGACTATATAATGATAAGGTATTAGAACTGGTTTCTAAGCACTATGACGTTGCTGTTACTACGTCTTTGGGTGAGTCATTTAGAAAGAAAGATGAAACACCTTATACCATTGAACGCGAAACGATATCTAGTACAGATTCACTTCTAATGTTTAAGTTAAAAGTATGGGGCGTAATGAAGTTCATTCGAAAACATCCTTTAATAGGATTATTGAAAAAGGTGATTAAATGGTTATTAAGAAAATAGAAGTCGGTTGTTATACCGACTACGATTATTTACTCCAACAATCTAATCACTCTGTTGTATTCCAAACGGTTCCCTATTTAGAGTCGTTAAAGGTATTAGGGTATGATTACATGATTCTAGGGGTTTACAATGATAATCACTTAGTCGCATGTTTTCCTGTCCAGTATAAAAAGTTTCCTTTGATAAACAAAAGATTCTATGTAATTCCATATTGTGGGGTATCCTCTGATAGGATTGATCCTGAAATATTGAAAGCAGTATTTGACTATCTAAAAAAAGATGGATGGATTATTAAGTTCTCACACAACGAAGAAGTTTCATTAAAAGGCTTAATCGCTAACGATTATCACACAACATTTCTGATCGACCTTAATGAGGATATCGAAACGCTATTTGAAAGATTATCAAAAACCAATCGTAACTGTGTTAGAAAAGCAGAAAAAGAACAAGTGGTTGTTACAATGGATTATTCTAATAAGTACATACTAGATTTTATTAAACTCTATGATGAACGGATGAAAGAAAAGTCTGTTGATGCTTTAAATCTTGAGTTCTTAAAAAGCAATCTAGAAATGTTAGTTAAGCATCATCTTGGGTTCTTTGCTGTGGCAAGTTTTCAAGGTGTGGTATACAACATGGCATTCATTTCCACAGTTGGAAAGAATGCAAGATATTTATATGGTTCTACAAAACATGGTGACAAGTTACCACCAATTGGACAGTACTTACACTTTGAGATTATTAAAGAACTAAAATCAAAAGGGTTTAATACCTACGACTTAGGTGGTATTCCTAATCTACCCGTAAGTGAGGACAATCCTGCTTACTCAGTATATAAGTTTAAAAAGGGATTTGGTGGTAACGACAAAATCATTCGGTATGATTATCATTACCACAGATATAAAATACTAAAGAAGATTATTAAATAGGGGTATATTGTGGAAAAAAGACTTGTAAAAGGCGTGGTAACTACGGTTAGTTTTCTAACCATCATTACCATTGTTTCAAAACTATTAGGATTATTAAGAGAAGTAGGCATAGCCGCTTCCTTTGGTGTTGGCCTAACCACAGACGCCTTTTATGCAGCTTTAATCATTCCTGCTTTACTATTTACCTCTGTTGGTGTTGCGATTCAAAACTTATTTATGATTGAGTTTACGAAGATTAAGAAGTTGTATGAGGATAAGAATGAGGAATCCAAACTATCTAGTAATATATCGAATATCTTATTATTAACCTCATTTGTGATATTTATTCTCTCATTTTTATTCACAAAACCAATTATTAGAGTGATTGCACCTGGATTTGAAGATCCAGTTAAATTAGAGTTAACGATTAAACTAACGAGAATACTATTACCAACCATGGTAATCATTCCGTTATATCAAATTAGAGCTTCAATGCTGAGGGTTTATAATAAGTTCATCACCGTGTCGGTGATTGACCTAGGATTCAACTTATTCCAGATTGCTTATCTCTTATTATTTAGTACAAAATTCGGGATAGAAGGGCTCGCCATATCGATTTTAGCGGCTTACTTGACACAGTGGATTACCATAGAAGTGATTGCCTTTAGAATGGGATTTAGACATAAAGCCATATTGAACTTTAATGATTCACATTTTAGGACCATCCTAAGATTGTTTATCCCAACGTTTATATCGTTTGGAATCATTCAAGTCAATGCGATGGTAGATAAAATGATTGCCTCCAATCTAGGAGATGGGGCAATCTCAGCTTTGAGCTTTGGGTTCATGGTTAGAAACATTGTTTACACCATTTTAATATCACAACTGTTGGTTGTGATCTATCCTATGTTATTAAAACATGAAGAACATAAGGATGAAAAAGCTTATACGGAGTTGGGATTAACGACATTTAAATTGATATGGTCTCTTGTGTTACCACTAAGCGTCATATTGATTGTATTCTCAGATTCTGTTATTAGAATATTATTTGAACGCGGGGACTTTGATGGCGCCGCAACCAAAATTACTGCAGGTGTATTATTCTATTATGCAATTGGGATTACCTTTTTTGCAGTAAGAGAATTCTTTATACACATTGCCTACACAAAGAAAAATACGAAAATGCCACTTTATATCACACTAATTGGGGCATTATTGAATATAATATTTAGTATCATCTTAAAGACTTATATGGGTGTAAATGGCATTGCTTTTGGATTAGCAATTAGTGAGATCATTACGGCAATTGTTATTGTCTGTTATAATCATAAGAACAAGTACTTAGACATGAGTCATTTGTTTAATGACTTCATAAAGATTTTAGTCATCAATCTTGTGTTAGGATTGGGTCTATATTTCTTATACCCTTATCTATATTTACCAGCTTCAAGCATAGTCGAAGTCCTTATGGTTTTAATATATGGATTAATATTCTTAGGGCTTTATTACTTAGTTTTATCACTATTTAGAGTGACGATTATTAAAGATTTGATAAAACAACTAAAGGGGGAGTAACGTGGAACAATTCAATAGGGTTAGATCTCAAGCACTGAATATATTCGCTCTATTCTATTTGCTGATGATGTTTGTGATATGGAATATCAATTATCTAGAGATACTGCTTAATAATACAAACATTTATACAACTGCAAACATGGTTTTAGCGGGACTCTTTATTCTGAACATCGATCTAATATTTAAAGAGAAACGATTTAAAACGGTATTGATTTATGTCGTTGTGATACTTCTTTTGGTATTCAACAGTTTCTTTATTGTTTATGGAGAACGGTCTAGAAGTTACATATTTTCTTTAATTCCTTTATTCATGCTTTATCAAATCATCTATCAAAGGAACACAAAGAAATACCTAGACATCGTGCTTCATTCCTTATTAGGTTTGTTCTCATTTTACAACGTTGTGGGAATCATTGGATTCTTATTCAAACTAGATACATTCTTCTTAGGCATTCCTAATTTCTTAACAGATAACTACAGATACAGTTCAATTCTAACCAATCCAAATGCCTGGGGCATATTCGCTTTTATTGGATTATGGATTAGTGTTTATTATTTACTGAAATCTAGAAACATATATAAAGAGATTTTATATGGTGGCTTAGTAGCGCTTGCTTTTGGGGCGATCATTCTTTCCATGTCAAGAGTTGTACTCGTGATGACTATCATTCTTTATGTTGGGTTAATCATAACAAGCAAACTTTATGAAAAACGCATTAGAATGCTATTATACGCTTCAGCAATTCTAATCCTTTTAGGCATTATCGGTCTAATGATTTATGACATTGATTTCATGATTAATCTTTTCAGACTCAATCAAGGGTTAACAGATCGTGAAGAAATATGGAATTACATGATAGGATTAATTCAAGAAAACTTCTTCTTTGGTATTGGGTATGGAAATAGTACAATGGTTTTATCTTTATCAGAACAGTTGATAGTTACTTCATCGCATAATATGTATTTAGGGTTACTATTAGAAATGGGTTTCTTGCCTTTGCTCGTTTTACTGGGTTATTTCTGTTACCACATTTATAGACTCATTAGAACCATTAAGTATACCAATGTTTATAGGATTGAACTTATATTTGTTGTATTGTTTTTAATTGGATTTTTAGTGGGACAATTCTTCGAGTTTTCATATTTCAAGGTTGACTCAGTCAATACATTTATATTCTTCTTGTTTGGTCTTTCAATCGAAATCACAAGACAAGTTAGAAAAGAAGGCATTTATAAAAGAAAGATTACGCATTTGATTACAGGACTAGATAATGGTGGTGCCGAATCAATGCTTTATAAAATTATCAAGAACAGAGATCAATCTAAGTTTACTTATCAAGTTATATCTCTAGACAGTAAGGGGTTCTACGGCCCTTTAATTGAAAAAGAAGGGGTTAAAGTGGTCGCTCTCAATATGAGAGGCATCAAAAAGAGCATTTTAGGATTATTCAGTCTTGGGTATCACTTAGTAGGAACAAACACTTTACAAACATGGTTATACCATGCTAACCTAATTGGGGTTATCATGGGCAGACTCTTATTAGTAGATTCAATCATCTGGGGTGTTAGACAAGCAGATATCTCAATGGAACATAACAAAGCATCTACGGTAAGGATTGCGAGAATCTCCAAATACTTTGGATTCTTAACAGACCAAATCTTAAGTTGTTCAGATGAAACAACGCTTACTCACAAGAAACTAGGGTATCAAGATAAGAAGTTTGTTACAATCTATAATGGTTTTGAGTTAGATAAGTTTAAGTATGAACCTAGTCACCGTGATGAAATGCGAAAATCATTAGGACTATCTAATGAGCTTACGTTTATTAACGTTGCAAGATTTGATATTCAAAAAGACCACGAAACACTCTTTAAATCCATGTCTTTATTGAAAAAAGAAGGTGTTTCATTTAAGTTACTATTATGTGGTATTGATATTAGACCAGAAAATGAAACACTTACTAAAATGATTCAGGATAATGACTTAGTAGATAACGTCATTTTGCTTGGTGTTAGAAACGATGTTAATAGACTACTTGTCGCAAGTGATTATTTCTTATTATCGAGTTTAGGTGAGGGGTTCCCTAATGTATTAGGTGAGGCCATGGCATCTAAACGCATTCCGATTACAACCGATGCAGGCGACTGTAAGATGATTGTCGGAGACTGCGGGAAAGTAGTCGAAAGAAGAAATCCAGAAGCGTTTAAAAATGCGATTAAAGAGATATTGTCACTAACAGTTAAAGAAAAAGAAGCATTAGAAAATAAATCAAGAATTCGTATTGAACAACATTTTGATATTAAATCAATCACTAGATCTTACGAAGCACTATATTAGAAAGAAGGGGGCATTATGATTAAAAAAATACTATATCCATTTCATTTATTCTTAAGCAGATATTTGGATATATTTGCCATGTTATTTTTAATCATGAATGCCGTCATTTGGTATTTAAACGATTCAAATATGGACGTGACAAAATACAGGTTGTTTCAACAAATGAGTTATGTATTATTAGCGATTGCGTTAACGAACTTTTACAGGTTTGATCTTAAGTCGTTTGTTAAAGATAATCTATTTTTTCTAGCGATATTTGCATTAGGTTTATATAATGCCTCAAGCATTATTGTAGACTTTAATGGGTATTCACTAGATATGGGCTTAAGAAGTAAAGAGTTAATTTTAGAAGCGTTTCCTACGTTTTTAATCATATTGGTTTCATTTAGATTGGTTCATAAGAATGCATTTATCGTTGGGTTAATTTCATTGTTAGGCTTGATGGTGTTTTACCAATCTTTGGCGATTGGTAATAAACACTTTGGACTTAAAGTGTTTGAGGGAATCACTTTGGTCGTTAGTGCCGAAAGACACCAAGCAATTCTTAATAATCCCAATGTGTTAGGAGAATATGCCTTTATCGGCATATATGTCTCATTCTTTATTGCGATGATCACGAAACCATTCGGTTTAAAGATTATAGCGCTATTACCCATTCCTATATTAGGATACGGGCTTATTTTATCAGGTAGTAGAACAGCCTTATTTATGACAATCATTTTATACATCATGATTAACGTTTATCTTGCCTACTTTAAAAAAGCATCGAAGATCATCATTTTATTAGGAAATCTCTTATTACTTTCTGGTATTGTTTTAATCTCATTAGGGTTATTCTCAAATTACATCGAGATGATTAGGGATGAGATTAGTTTTTCAGGAAGAGATACGATTTGGATTAACACATTCAAGATTATTAATGATAACCTAATAAAAGGGGTTGGGTATAACAACTTCACGTTTGTCTATAATGAACTCTTTTATTCTGTGACATCTCCACATAACATGTTACTTGGCGTAACTGCTGAACTTGGAATACTTGGATTATTATTGGTAATTGGATGGTTCATTTATAGTATTGTAAAAAACCATAACGCGATTATTAAGAATAAGGGTAAGGAAGAAAACACGTATTTGATTTTGTTTAATGTGTTTTACATCACGTTCTTCATTGGTCAAATGACTGAAGCCTCCTTCTTAAAACTTTCAACGATATTCCCATTATTCTTAATGCTTCAGGCATTTAACCAAAACATCATTAGTGAATATGGAGAAGAACCTAACTTACTACTTAACTGGTTCTTAATGGGCGTTAGTTTTATTGCGTTGTTCATATTCTTTGGGGCTTATTTAAAGAGTATTTCTGATTTATATTTATATGGCATTTTAGTGACATCTTTAATGGTCATCATCTATGATGTCGTTACCTCAATTGAGAGATTATTTAAAGACCCACTAACCGATTAAGTGTCCTTGTTTAGATTAAACAAGGCCTTTTTTATTCGCTAGTCGGGGAGTATGAATATTTAGTATTTTAGTATATAATATTATTAGTTATAAGAGGAAATGAGGATACATATGAAAATATTAGTTACTGGCGGGTTGGGCTATATTGGGTCTCATACGGTTGTAGAACTCCAACAAAGAGGTCATGAGGTGGTTGTTATTGATAACCTTTATAATTCACAAGAATCTGTTAAATCAAAGATTGAATCTATTACGAAGAAGTCACTAAAGTTTATTAAGATGGATGCTACAGATTATGAGGGCTTATTAGAACTATGTAAATTAGAAACATTCGATGGTATTATTCATTTTGCAGGTTATAAAGCAGTGGGAGAAAGTGTCAAAGAACCCCTTAAGTATTACCACAATAACTTACTATCAACCATTAACCTAGCTAGGGTTGCTGTTGAACTGGGCATTAATAAGTTTATATTCTCATCATCCGCCACAGTTTATGGCGATGGTGTTTCACCTTTTGATGAAACCATGCCACTATTAGAAAGAACAAATCCATACGGCGAAACTAAAGCGATGTGTGAAAGAATTCTAACAGATACTGCGAAAGCATCTAACTTAAACGTCACCCTTTTAAGATACTTTAATCCAGTAGGTGCACATGAGAGTGGTCTAATTGGGGAAATTCCTAATGGTATCCCTAATAACTTAATGCCTTATGTGACACAAGTCGCAAAAGGCATTAGAGAAAAGCTTTATGTCTTTGGGGATGACTACGATACCTCAGATGGTACAGGCGTAAGAGACTATATCCATGTGGTTGATTTAGCTAAAGGACATGTAGCTGCAATCGAGTCTACTAAGACAGGGGTTAATGTCTATAACTTAGGTACAGGTAAAGGTACATCCGTCTTAGAAATCATTAATGCTTTTATGGATACTAATAAGATTAATATCCCTTATGTGATAACAGACAGAAGACCTGGCGATATTGCAGTTAGTTATGCGGATGCGACCAAGGCATTTAAAGAATTAAAATGGAAAGCAGAAAAAGACATTAATGAAATGGTTAAGTCTGCTTGGAACTTTGAAATGAATTTGAAATAATCATTATAAGACAACATTTATTGGAAACTTTAAATGTTGTCTTTTTATCTTTACTACTAAACATAAAGGGATACTCTGAAGGAGAAGCCTTTGAATTCAGTTTAATCGGTAATCTATCTAGATTAGATTGTAAATTCATACTCTTATTAGTTGGACTTGTATTGCTAATAGTTATTCTAATAGTCGTGTATGCCTTTCTTATCTTCTTCGAACAAAGAAAGACTGAATTAGATAAGGAAAAGCAGAACATAAAAGAGAGTGTCTAGATAAAGACTCACGCATCAGACAACTCGAAAATGAAAAAAATGAACTTATAAGAAAATGTTCAGAGATAACATCTAGTCAATCATATATTGATCAAAAAGAAGTATTTAAAACGATGGAGAGTAAACTCGATAAGATTATAGAATTACTTAGTGGTAATCAAGGGCAATAATATCTTTTTGGATAATAAAGACAATATTTGTAATTTTTTCAATGAAATTGGATTATCGAAGGGGTCAGTTTAGTTGAGAAGGCGATAGTCTTCTAGAAATAAACCACTAACAAGGATAAAAACATAATACTTTTATCCTACATATCAATTGAAATTTGGACCTCAGTTTGAGGTCTTTTTTTGTTACCGTTAAGTAATGAAAATAGCACATCAAACTTAATCTTACTTTTGATAAACTCCTATAAGTACGTTTGTGTATAATCGATTTAGCAAATGAGAGTATGTAAGTTTACTATTATCATAGTAGCGACATATGGACTCTTTTTTGGCTATGAAAGCCCTTAAATGATAAGCTTATTTTGATTTTTTCTATGCTATAGTATTATTGAGTGACAATTTATTGGGAGGTGTGTAGTTATGAAAATCAGTATAGCGATTGTAGAGGATAATCTACAATTCACTGAAACATTAAAACAGTATTTAGAAAGGTATAAAACAGAAAATGGTGTTGAGTTTATTACGTATACATTTACGGATGGCGATGAAATAACTTCTGATTACGAAGCTAAGTATGACATTATCTTTTTGGATGTAGAAATGAAAAGATTGGATGGAATGTCAGCAGCAGAAACGATTAGAAAGTATGATCAAGAGGTGATCATTATATTTATCACCAATATGGCCCAATACGCAATTAGTGGATATCACGTAGGTGCATTAAGTTTTCTTTTAAAACCATTGCCCTACTTTGCTTTTTCTCAAGAACTGACTAAATCGATTGAAAGGCTGAGAAAGAGAAAACAAAAAGCCATTTTAATTCCTACTGAAAATGGCATCATTAAGTTGAACTCACAAGAGATTCTATTTATTGAATCATTTGGACATGACTTAATCATTTATACCGAGAAACAAACGTATCAAATCAGAGGAACCATTAAACGGATGGAAGAAGAGTTATCAGGGTTGTCATTCTTTAGATGTAACCATGGGTATTTGGTTAATTTAGCTTATGTATCTGCTGTGAAGGGGGATGAGGTAATCATCAAAACCCATCAGCTAAAGATATCTAGACCAAGAAAGAAGAGTTTCATGCTCGCGTTAACGCAATATATTGGAGGGACAGTATAATGGTTAATTTATTGATGTCGATTGTTCATACAGTACCAGACATTCCAAGATATCATACAGCCATTGCAGAGTGGCTATTTACATTTGTTATTATTCTCTATCTACCTAAGCGTATTAAAGGGAATAGTAATTTATTATTGCATGCTTTTTGGTTTATCCTAATCCTAGGATTCCAATTACTTGCAGGTACAATGCCAATTCAGTTTTGGATTATTAACATGATTATTGCTGTATTAATTATGTTTGCATACATCCTAACAATAAATAGGGTATCACTCAATACCGCAGGTTATTTTGTAATCATCGCATTTACAATGGCAGAGTTAGCTGCATCTTTAGAGTGGCAGATTTCTTATTTCCTGCAAGTGAATATTGAAGGGGCTACAGACATTATCAGTCTGTTAACGTTGATGGTTGTTTATGCTGTGCTTTTTTCTGTTGTGATTGTACTAGAGAAAAGATATAAGGCAAGAAACTTTCAGATTGATGTCACGAAGAATGACTTGTGGTCGGTTTTATTGATTGGCATCACCATATTTTCTATTAGCAATATCAGTTTTGTTAACATACAAACCCCATTTAGTGGACAATACCCTTCAGAAATCTTATACATCAGGACACTAGTAGATCTCGCTGGTGTTATTTTATTGTACTCACAAAGAGAGCATAAGATGGCTGTGTTCTCAAGCAGAGAAGCGTATACAATGCAGCACTTATTGAATAAACAATATGAACAATTTCAACAGTCTATCAAGAATGCGGAAATTGTTAATCAACGTTATCATGATTTGAAACACTATATAAACCTTCTAAGAAGTGAAACAGATATCAATCAAAAAGAAGCCTATTTGAATGAACTAGAACAATCCATTAAACCTCATGAAGCACAATATAAGACAGGTCACAGTGAGTTAGATATCCTTCTGACACAAAAAGCAGTAGAAATACTAGAACATCAAATTAACTTTACGTGTGTCGCAGATGGCGTACACTTAAAGTTTATCAATGTTCTAGATTTATTAAGCATCTTTGGAAATGCGATAGACAATGCAATCGAAAGTGTCAGAAGCATTGAGCAAATTGATAAAAGAATCATTAAGCTCGCAATATTCAAGCAAAATCAATTATTATTCATTAAATTTGATAACTACTTCAATAACGAATTGAATGTTATAAATGGCAACTATTTGACGACAAAAAGGGACAAAACCTATCATGGGTTTGGTTTGAAAAGCATTAAGAACATCGTGGATAAATACGGTGGAAATGTAAAAATTAGCACTGAGAATCACTGGTTCACGTTGATGATTCTTATCCCGATCATTGAAGACGACTCAAACAATGTATGACGTTTAAACGACAATTTGTTCCATGACTTATCAAACTGATATTTTTTGTGATAAGGTTATAGTGCTACAAATTGATAGCGCTTTCTAAGGTTATCGAAAATACAATGCAAAAAAGGAGAAAAAAATGAAGAAGACATTGTTCAAGAAAGTATTGTACATTGTTTTAGCCATGCAGTTGGTTTTATTTACGACTGCAATGGAAACTTATGCTGCCTTCGAAGATGGCGTAAAAGCAAAATATGTTACTGATTTTGCTTCATTCGAAGAAGAACAAAAAGCAGCTGCTGAGTTTAACATCGAACTAGCAGGTGAAAGCTTTATTCTAATGAAAAATGAGAATAACGCTTTACCACTTACTTCAAGTGAGAAGTATGTTAGTTTATTCGGCACACGAAGTGACAACATCATACTTGGTGGTGCAGGATCTGGTGGAGGTAGCGCAGTAGGATCATCTACTGTTAGACAGAGTTTAGAAGCTGTAGGTTTAAAACTAAACCCAACACTCTTAAATATTTATTCAGCAACTAATTCTGACAGAGAATTACCTATTACTGATTTAGACGGTACAGAAAGCTCATTTGCTATGTATGATGATGCTGCAATCGTTGTGATTAGTAGAACAGGTAGTGAATTTAATGACGCTGCACTTTATCAAGTAGTAGGACATTCAAATTTACTAGATCATTATTATTCACTAGATGACAATGAAAAAGCCCTAATCACTATGGCTTCAAACCAATTCGATAAAGTGGTTGTTGTTATTAACAGTGCTCACCCAATTGAAATGGGATGGCTTGAAGATCATGCAGGTGTTGATTCAATCCTTTGGGTTGGTCATCCAGGTACAACCGGTATCATGGCACTCGGTAAAACACTTGTTGGTGAAATTAACCCTTCAGGTAAAACCAGTGACGTTTACCCAGCACAATTTGCAAAAGATCCAACATGGGCAAACTTCAAAGGTAACATTCAAAGCCAATTAGTAGAAGGTACTGGCGCAGACGCGGGTAAATTATTTACTCATTATGAAGGCGAAGGTCATGCGAACAACGTTTTAGCACCTCTAAATAATGGTACAGACGGTATTGCCAACAATGACTGGGCATATTATAGCTATTCGCGTGTAATGGACAGTTTTGGGAGAACTGTTAGTGCTGATGGCCCTTCAAAAGGTGCAAGATATTATGCAACTTTAGACTATGAAGAAGGCATTTATATGGGTTATAAGTGGTATGAAACTGCAAAAGAAGCTGGATATTTTAATATGGATTCCAACGGTGTTACAGTTCTAGATAGAATTGCAAACACTCCAGCAAAATATGCAGGCGATCTATACTATAACCGCATTGACGGTGTTATTTATCCATTTGGTTACGGTTTGAGCTATACATCATTTAATGTAGAAATAGACAGTGTTAAACACGATGGAGCAAACTTTGTTTCAGGTAGTGTTTTAAATACAGCTTATGGTAAAGATATCACATTAAACATTAAAGTTGAAAATACTGGTAAGGTAGCTGGTAAGAAAGTAGTACAAGTTTATTACAGCGCACCTTACATTAACGGTGAAATCGAAAAAGCAAGTGTAAACTTAGTTGAGTTTGTTAAGACCAAATTATTACAACCGGGTCAATCACAAACACTAAGCGTTACATTTAAAGTTCAATATATGGCTTCATTCGACTATGATGATGCAAATAATAACTTACATGCTGGATATGAATTAGATCCAGGTACTTATGTAATTGGAGCATTTGACGATTCAAATACACCATTAGATACTATTAATGCAGTAGTCGCTGGTCCAGCAGTTAATTACGATAAAGATGCAGATAATGGAAATCCTATTACTGTTAAATTTACAGGTGATGGCGTTTGGGATGGCACAAGAAGTGATTTAGACTATTATGACAGCCGTCGTACAACATTAGTCAGTGAAACAGAAATGACCTATTTCTCAAGAGCTGATTTTGCAGGCACAATGCCAAAAGCACCAGTTGAAAGTGACCTTAAATGGACAGATGACGCTATTCATATTCTACAATCACAAGTTTATTACACATCATTCAATGACTTACCAACTGACCCTTGGTACAAAACTGCTACTGATTTAGTAGGTTGGACACAAGCAAATGATGCATCTGAAAGATTAGATGGCAAAACACTTATTCAATTATATGATATGTCTGGTGTACCATTTGAAGATTCTAGATGGGATGATTTCATGAATCAACTAACATTTGATGAACTTAGAAACCTAATCACATCAAATCAATTCAGGACACCACAACTAGATGCAATTGGAAAACCTGCAAGTAGCGACCAAGATGGTCCAGCTCAACTTAAAGGTGGTACATTCTGGGTAAGTGAAGTGAACATCGCATCTACATGGAATAAAGATCTAGCTTACAAACAAGGTTTATTCGTAGGTAATGAATCATTATTCTTAGGTGTTCAAGGTTGGTACGGTCCAGGTCTAAACATTCACCGTAACCCTGCTGCAGGTAGAAACTTCGAATACTATTCACAAGATGGTGTTCACAGTGGTTTAATTGGTGCAGCAGTAATTAAAGGTGCAACCGATAAAGGTATCACTGTTTACATGAAGCACTTACTAGCTAACGACCAAGAAACTAGCCGTTACACAGCAAGTACATTCCTAACAGAACAAGCGTTAAGAGAAATCTATGCTAAACCTTGGGAGTATGCAATTAAGTTTGGTAATGCTACAGCTTCTATGAGTGCGTTCAATAAAGTTGGTTTATTATCAACTACCTCTCATTACAACTTATATGAAGGTTTATTAAGAGACGAATTCGGATTTAGATATTCATCAGTTACAGATATGTTCGGTTGGGGTTATAGCCCAGGAACATCTGGAGATATGGCAGCAAGATTAAACATTACACCACTTGGTTCATGGAATAACACATTCGGTAGAAATGTCGAAGGCGCATGGGATCCGGTTAATAAAAATGTTGTTGTAACATTCACAGAAGATATCACTAATGGTACAAGATGGACAAAAGATGATGCTACTGGCACATCAAGTGCTGCTATTAATGCAAACAATCCAGTTAGCATTAACAAGATTAATAACCGTGATTTCGCTGATTATGCTACAACAGGCGTCACAGTTAATTATGCAACATCAACTGTAAACGGGCCTTCTGCAGCATATAAAGATGCAAACACCATGAAAGATGGAACTGAACTTTATGTAAAAGGTGATACCATGGTGAGTTACACTCAATGGTATGCAGTAAGAACTGCAGCTAAGAGCTTACTATATGCACAAGCAAACAGTAATGCAATGAAAAATGGTATTAATTTATCTGCACTAGATAAGAAAGAATTTACGGGTTCACAAGGTGTTGCTCTTCCTGGCACAGGTTTAGATGTAACTCAACCTTCAATGCCAGATGCAATCTATACAGTAGCTAAAGGCTCAGTGTTACCTGCAGGTTTAAGTTTATCAACTAAAGGTATTATCACTGGTACCCCAGTTGGTGCAGGCGTTTATAACTTCAGTGTTACATCTGCTGTAGGTGGTTATGTTTCTGGAACACAAGAACATACTATGACGATTGCTCCAAGCTTCACATTAACAGGTTTAGATTCAGTAGAACTTAACATCGCTGCTAACGGATCAATCGGCTCAGTTGATTGGTATTTAGGTAAGAGCGTTGGTAGTGGATGGTCAGCTTCAACTGTAAACGTGATTGAATATGTCCTTAAAGATGGTTCATTACCTTCTGGTATGACTTTAGGCGCAGATGGTTCAATTAGTGGAACACCAACCGTAGAAGGTACTTTCAATGCTGTAATTGGAACACACGTAGTTGCAAGAAACGCATGGTTTGGAAATACGGTTTATGATTTCGAAACTCCCGTATCTATTACAGTAACTGGAATCGATCCAACTAATTATCATACAGTTACTTTCAACGGCAACTATGAAAATGCAGTTGCTCAAGAGTTATCTGTATTCAAAGGCAACACAGCAAGTCCATTAGCAGCACCTTATCGTCCTGGTTATGTATTCACTGGATGGTTTAGTGATGTTGCAGCTACAACACTTGCAGACTTCTCAGCAGCAGTTAATGCCGATATAGAATTATTCGCAGGTTGGGTTGCAATCGATGCTTCTGAACAAGCACTTCAACTTGCTTTAGATGAAATTGATGAGCTAATTGCAGAAATCAATGCAAAAATTGTTGCTTCTAATGGAGACATTACTCAAGCAGAAGGATTAATCGCTACAATCAATCAAACAATTGCACAAATTAATACTGCACTTGAAGGATTAGATGAAGTGGATAATGCTCGTATTGCAACAATCAATCAAGCGATAAGCAATTTAAACACAATTGTTAACAATCAAAATCAAGATATTGAAGCAATCCAAACTGAGATTGCCAAAGCAGATCCAAACAAACCTATGATTATCGTTTCAATCGTTTTAGGTTCGTTAGGTGTTATTGCAGCATGCGCTGTAGGCTTCGTTGTTTTCAAAAAGAAATTCTAATTTGGTTTCATAGCTTTTAACAAGATTACATCAATCATAGCAGGGTAGCAACTAACTACCCTGCTAGTGGTTGATTTATTTAACTCAAATCAACTCATATTCACTTAGAAATCTAGTAAATTACTGAATTTACTTTATATAGGTTTAAATAAAGCATTGCTTACTATTAGGAGGAAAAATGAAAAAGACTATTTTTGCAAGACTATTTTTGGTTACACTGTTGGCATTAACAGCAAGCATCGTTACAGCATGTGACAAGAAAAAACCTGAACCTACCAAGGAAAAATACACGGTTATTTTTGATGTAAACGCAGGTGATGATGTTGTAACTAATGATCCAGGTACGGTACGTGTAGATGAAAACACGCCAGTAAGTAAACCTAAAACTGACCCAGCAAGAACTGGATATAATTTTGATGGGTGGTATACAAATGAAGAAGGAACTGGGGATGAATATAATTTCTCTACTTTAGTTACTAAGAATAATTTTGTGCTATTTGCCAAATGGAGTAAACAAATAATTACTCATTCGGTTCATTTAGTTATCGGTGAATCAGATGAAACTACTGTTCAAGTTGAAAGTGGCAAAACACTTTCAGTACCTGCTGAACCTACCAAAGATAATCATCGCTTTGATGGTTGGTTCTTAGATGAAAACTATAGTTCTAAGTTCAATTTTAATACGGTGATTTCTGAAGAAATTACGTTATATGCCAAGTGGGTTCTACGCATCTCTGTTACCTATAAACTAAACGACGGACAAACAGAAGACATCATTAGCATGTTTGATATCAATACAGAGCATAGTTTAATTGATACACCAACAAGAGAAGGATTCACATTCGGTGGATGGTTTACCAATAGCGAACTCACAGCTGCTTATGAGGCAGATATACTTTCTACTAGCGTTATTCTTTATGCAAAATGGATTGATAATTCAGTATCAATCAAACATAATGTACAGTTCAATTTCAACTTTACTAATACACCTGAAAGCATCACTGTTGAAGTTACTGAAGGTGCAGTCGTTACTCAACCTTCAATTCAAAGAGAAGGCTACAGATTAGTAGGATGGTTTATAGATGACCAATCATTTACTCAAAGATTTAGCTTATCAACTCCAATTGATAAGGATTATGTCCTATACGCAAAATGGGTAGAAGTCGTTAAGCTAACACTTGACTATAACTATGAGAATTCAATTAATCCTGGTGACATAACAGTGGATGTAAATAACGCGATCACTACACCAAATACGCCTTCAAGAGTGGGTTATACTTTTGCAGGATGGAGTATAGAATCTAGCGGACTCGTTGGCTTTGACTTTAGTAAAGGAATTCAAGAAAATACGACTTTATATGCACAATGGCAAAAAGTTCATGTCTTTGAAGCAGAGTATCTTGACTTCAGTGATTTCTTTGGTTGGGGCTTCTCTGGTAATGCAACAGGAACAGACGCAATCGTAGAAGATGTCACCGGAAATGCCGGAGTTAGTAATGGACGTTTTGTAACTTATCTTTATGGCAATGGCATCACACTCGACTACGAAATCTATTCAGATAGAGCAATCGACAATGTTAAATTCATTTTGAGATTGTCAGGTGAAGTTAAAGATTTCTTCATTCAATCGGAAAGAACACCTAATATGTTAGAAGAAGAACCGGTATATACCATTAAAGTGAACGATGAAACGATTAAGTATGACTCAATTTACTTTATCGGAGTTCCTTCACAATCTTCTAACCAATTACTACCATTTGAAGATTATGTAATCTCTATGAATATCAGTCTTAAAGAAGGTTTGAATACATTTACGCTAATTACAGATAATAATTTATTAATGGGTGGAACGATGGGTGCTACTGCACCAATGATCGACTGCCTTAAGTTAGAAACCTATGCAGTATTAACATGGAATCCTAAGTTAGATAACTACTAATAAAGGATATTGGAGGAAATTATGAGTACTTTAAAAAGAATGTTTAAAACGAGACAGTCTAAGGTCTGGGTTATTGTAACCTCGGTCGTTACAGTTTTATTATTGGTGGTAAATATTTTAGCTTTATCCATGTTTTATGACTTGTTCAGTAATCTATGGGGTAAAGAACGAAGAATTACCGCAGATGGTATCGAACAGATATACTTCACAGACTTTGAGTCGAAGAAAGAAGCTAGAGAAAATGGTGAAGTCATCAATGAACTCATCAATGAAGAGGGCATTGTACTTCTAAAAAATGAAGGACAATCCTTACCGTTACCAGCTGGCTCCAAACTAAGTGTATTTGGGAAAAACTCAGTAGATGTTGTCTATGGAGGTTCAGGGTCTGCTCAAGGCTCTGGGGAATATACTAAGACCCTTTTTGAAAGCTTAGAAAGTGCAGGATTTCTATATAATCCCACCCTTAAGAGTTTTTATGAAAGTAGTGATTCAGGTAGCGGAAGACCATCGAATCCTAAAATGGAAAATGATGGAACAATCTCACTTTCAACCGGTGAAACCCCTTGGAATAGCTATTCAAGTGATGTAAAGGCATCTTTTGAGTCATACAACGATGCTGCAATCATTTTCTTATCTCGAATTGGTGGTGAAGGATGGGACCTTCCAAGAACCATGGTTAATAAAGATGGTAACTTGGTATCAGGTGCTAGAAGCGAAACTGATCACTATTTACAACTAGATCAAAACGAAACAGACTTAATCCATGAAGTAGCAAACATTTTTGATAAAGTCATTATCGTAATCAATAGTAGTGCAACCATCGAAACAGGATTCTTAGATGATCCAACTCATTATGCGTATCATGCAAACATAGATTCAGCATTATGGATAGGGGCGCCTGGGGATACAGGAATAATGGCTCTAGGTAGAATACTAAAAGGGGAAGTCAATCCTTCTGGAAGAACTGTGGATACCTATGTTAGAAACTACAAAAACGATCCTACATGGCAAAACTTCGGTAACTATCTTGAAAAAAATGGTCAAAACTATACATCCATTACAGATAAAATCTCAAACTATGCCTATGCATTCGTAGACTATGAAGAAGGCATTTATGTTGGATATAGATATTACGAAACACGCGGTTACACTGATGGAGAAGCTTGGTATGATCAACAAGTAGTATACCCATTTGGATATGGGTTAAGTTATACAACTTTTGATCAAGAGTTGACGAATAAAACTCAACTTGATGGCACAAGTATTTCTAAAGACAAAAAGATTACTGTATCAGTAAAAGTCACCAATACCGGAACTCAAGCTGGTAAAGAAGCTGTCCAAATATATGTAACAGCCCCTTATACTGAAGGCGGTATAGAAAAATCACACGTGGTTTTAGCAGGATTTGCGAAAACCAAAACGATCTTACCTAACCAAAGCCAGACAGTCTCAATCACACTTACCCCTTATGATTTTGCTTCATATGATCATAAAGATTTAAACGCCAATGGCTTTAAGGGATATGAACTAGAATCTGGGGAATACGAAATTCGTCTAGGAAGAAATGCTCATGAGTTCTATGATTCATTTAGTATGAATGTGGCTAGCCCAGGCATTAGATTTGATAAAGATCAAACCACAGATAATGAAGTACAAAATAGATTTGAAGACGCAGATGACGAATTAACTGTTGTATTATCTCGTTCTGATTGGGAAAATACTTTCCCTTCTCCAAGAACTGCGATTGAAAAAGTAATTAGTGCTGCGACAAATGAAAAGATTAATTCAACAGCTACAAATAACCCAAATACTTATTCTGAGTTCCCAATCATTGGTGAATCAGGAGAAGTTGGGCTTAGAAGTATGATTGGTAAGAGTTATTCAGATCCATTATGGGAAGACATCTTAAACCAAATTACAGCTCAAGAATTGATTGACTTATTTAACAAAGGTGCTTTCCAAACGATTGACGTATTAAGCATTGGTAAGCCAAGAACAACAGATGCAGACGGACCAAGTGGTTTCGTAAACTTTATGTCTAACCCATTAACTGGTTCAGTTTATGGTGCATCACATTATGCCTCAGAACCTATCATGGCAGCAACCTTTAATAGAGACCTATTATTTAAACTAGGAGAAGCCGTTGGCGATGAAGCATTAATTGGTGATGAACGTGGTGATGGTGCCCCTTATTCAGGTTGGTACGCACCAGGTATGAACTTACACCGTTCACAATTTGGCGGACGTGTTGGTGAGTATTACAGTGAAGATCCATTCTTAAGTGGTATGTTAGGCGCCAGTCAAATTCAAGGTGTCATGAGTAAAGGTGTATACACAATGGTTAAACACTTTGCTGTAAATGAACAAGAAACATCAAGATCTGGTGTAACAACATGGTTAGATGAACAAACATTAAGAGAACTATACTTAAAACCATTTGAATATGCTGTTAAAGTTGGTAAAACAACTGGTATGATGTCTTCATTCAATAGAATCGGTACAGTATGGGCCGGTGGAGATTACCGCTTGTTGACAGAAGTATTAAGAGATGAATGGGGCTTTAGAGGCACCGTAATTAGTGACTTTAATACTGGCGGACATATGGATTCAAAACAAATGGCTTATGCTGGTGGTGACTTGAACCTCCAAAACTTCGGACAAGAATGGAATGCGAGAAAGTCGAATGCTACCGATATGACTATCCTTAGAATCGCAGCAAAAAACGTATTATATACAGTAGCAAATTCTAATGCAATGAATGCGGAAGTTAAATCATATAGATTGCCAATCTGGGTCGAAATCATGTATGGTATCGATGCCGTTGTGGCAGTGTCATTTGCAACATGGGGTGTTTTTGCAATTAGAAAGTCATTGAAGGTTACTAAGCAAGCATAGGCTTATAAAGTAACAAAGTCTTAAGGAGGAAACTATGAAAAATGAAAAAATAATCAGCCAATTATCACTCGAACAAAAGGCAAAGCTGTTAGCAGGAAAAGACTTTTGGCAAACTGTAAACATTGATGAATTAGGAATCCCTAGTATCTTTCTGGCAGACGGTCCAAATGGATTACGAAAGCAGAAAGCAGCTGCAGACCATCTAGGTCTAAACGAATCCATAAAGTCAACATGTTTTCCTACTTCTGCAACCATAGCAAATTCATGGAATCCTTTAATTGTAGAAACATTTTCTTCAATGCTTGGCGTTGAAGCTGTGGCTGAACGTGTCAGCGTGGTCTTAGGGCCAGGCGTCAACATTAAAAGAAACCCTCTAGCGGGGAGAAATTTTGAATACTATAGTGAAGACCCATACTTAGCAGGAAAAATAAGTGCAGCGTTTATTAGGGGTGTTCAAAGTAACGGCATTGCGACAACCGTAAAACACTTTGCAGCAAACAACCAAGAATACAGAAGAATGTCTTCAGATTCTGTGGTTGACGAACGAGCATTGAGAGAACTATATTTAACGCCTTTTGAGATATCCGTCAAAGAAGGACAATCAAAGGCAATCATGGCCTCATACAATCTAGTCAATGGTGTTTATGCCAATGAAAATTCACACTTATTAAATGACATTCTTAGAAAAGAATGGGGATTTGATGGGGTAATCGTTTCAGACTGGGGCGGACTAAACGACAAAGTCGCATCGATAAAAGCAACAGCAGAGTTGGAGATGCCAACATCGGGTGGTCAAACAACCCTAGAACTGATTGAAGCAGTAAAGGATGGTAAAGTATCTCAAGAAGAACTTGACCAGGCTGTAGACCGCGTCTTAACGCTTGTGTTTGATACGCATAAAGCTTTTGAGAATAAACCTGTTACTTTTAACAAAGAACTACACCATAGTATTGCCCAAAAAGCAGCAGAAGAATCGATTGTACTCTTGAAAAATGAAGAGAACATCTTACCGATTAAACCTAAAGACAAAGTGGCCATAATAGGTGATTTTGCTAAAGAACAAAGATTTCAAGGGGCTGGATCAAGTGGTGTTAACCCTACACAAGTAGACACAATACTAGACAGCATATCAGATAATGATTTCAATTATGTTGGGTTTTCAAAAGGCTTTCACAGATATGGAAGAAAAAGTAAAAGATTACTAAACCAAGCTAAAAAACTGGCTATAAAAGCAGATGTTGTATTACTATTCTTAGGATTAGACGAATACTCTGAAACCGAAGGCCTAGACAGAAAGACGTTAATGCTACCTCAAAATCAACTGACACTATTAGAACATTTACATGAGGTTAATAAAAATATCGTGGTTGTACTGTCCTGTGGTTCAGTGATTGATACATCATTCGATAGACTTGCTAAAGGATTATTACATACTTATCTACCCGGACAAGCTGGGGCAAAAGCAACCCTTAATATCTTAACTGGTAAAGTATCACCAAGTGGAAAACTGTCAGAAACTTACCCTGTAAGTTACGAACAAGTTCCTTCATCACCTTACTTTCCAGGCAAACAAAATACAGTTGAATACCGTGAAAGTATTTTTGTTGGCTACCGATATTTTGACAAAGCTAGAATTTCAGTCAAATATCCATTTGGACATGGTCTGACCTACTCGAAATTCAATCTTTCGGAGTTGGTGGTTGATGATCATAAGGTAAGTTTCAAAATTAAAAACATTGGAAATTGCGAAGCTCAAGAAGTTGCACAGTTATATATTGGAAAGTCTAACACAAAGATTCTTCGCCCAACAAAAGAGTTGAAAGGCTTCATCAAAGTTGCATTAAAACCAAATGAGGAAAGAGAAGTTTCTATCCCATTTGACGAGTACTCATTTAGATTTTACAACGCCAAGTCAAAACAATTTGAAGTTGAACCAGGCGACTATGAAATTTATATTGGAACTTCCAGTGAAGACATCAGCTTGAAACGCAAGATCATTCAAAAAGGTAACATGACAACATTACCTTACACCTTAGATGAATTGAAAGCTTATAAGGAAATGAACATTTTGAATATACCAAACAAAGAGTTTAAAACCTTATTAGGAAGAGATATTCCAAAGGCAGAGTTTGTTTTCTACAAAAAAAAGAGAATGGTAGTTGACTATAATACAACTGTACAACAACTCAAGTATTCAAGAGGTTGGTCAGGAAGATTCTTTGCATTTGGTGTAAGATTCGGTCATGGATTCTTGCGCTTAATCGGTCAGAAGAAAACGGCCAATATGATGCAAATGGCATTGTATCATAATCCAATGAGAAATATCTCACGATTAACAGGTGGGATGATCACTTGGAAACAACTAGATGGTTTGATATTAATGTTCAACGGCCATTTTTTTAAGGGCGTTAAGCAGTTTATTAAAGGAAGAAACAAAAAACAGAAAAAAGAAGGTAGATCCTAATGGGAAAAGAATCAAAAAGTAAGTTGTCTAAATTTGGACAACGCATCAAAAATATTTGGACTTCATTTAAAGAAAAGCATCCTAGTATTGCACAATTCCTAGTATTCTTCATGCTTAGTAATGGTGTAACAGTTCTGCAATTGGTTTTAATGCCAGTATTTAAAGAAATCTTACAACAGACTAATCTAATTTCTACTAGTTTTAGAATTTGGCAAGTAGGTAAAAACTTCGATGGTTCTCCTTATTATATATTCGACTACGCACCTGGCTTGTTAG
Organism: Paracholeplasma morum; assembly: GCF_016907055.1. Classification (NCBI taxonomy): domain Bacteria; kingdom Bacillati; phylum Mycoplasmatota; class Mollicutes; order Acholeplasmatales; family Acholeplasmataceae; genus Paracholeplasma; species Paracholeplasma morum. Next base: position 52,174 of record NZ_JAFBBG010000002.1, on the reverse strand, counting down.
CTGCTGGTGGTGGCGGGGGATTGGCATATTTCCTTTCAGTCCAAATCACTATTGGGATTGCACAAGTTATCAATTTCTTTGCACAAAGAAACATTACATTTAAATCCAATACCAATCCATGGATTGCAGCTATGTGGTACTTCATTGCTTACTTAGTAATCACAATTGCAGCAGCAGCCCTACAAGGATTGTACAAAGCACCAATCTATGAACTACTCATTACTACATGGGGATGGAATGCAACAGGTGAAGTGATTGCAGATGTCATCACGATGATTATCAACTCTGCAATATCATTCTGGGTATTCTTTCCAATATTTAAAGTTATCTTTAAACAAAGAAAAGAAACGGTTTAGAAAAACAGAGGAATTTTATGAAGCTTATTACATTTGTCGTACCATCCTATAACTCACAGGATTATTTACATACTGCCGTTGAGTCCTTACTGGTCATAAAAGACGACTGTGAAATCATTATTGTTAATGATGGTTCGACTGACAAAACACTTGAAATAGCCACTATGTATGAAAAGTATTATCCAAACACTGTTAAAGTGATCGATAAACCTAATGGTGGCCATGGATCTGGCGTAAATGCTGGATTAAAAAATGCAACAGGACTATATTTTAAGGTGGTGGATTCAGATGACTGGTTAGATAAGTCATCCCTCCTAAAGTTTGTAGAACAACTCAAAATCCACCACCATAACCAAATAAATATAGATTTATACATTACCAATTTCGTCTATGAACATGTTGAGGATAACACTCAATTTGTCAGAGACTACAGCGAAAACTTCAAAGAAAATGTTGTTTTCAATTGGGATAAGTTGAAAAAGAAATTCAAATACTCTAAAACACTGTTAATGCACGCATTGGTGTTTAGAACAGCCCTTTTAAGAGAGATTGGGCTCGAATTACCGGAACATACTTTCTATGTAGATAATATAGTGGCTTATTTGCCATTACCTTTTGTGAAAAATGTATTCTACATGAATATTCCGCTTTATAGATATTTTATTGGGAGAGCTGACCAATCGGTTACATTAAATAACATATCCAGACGTTATAAACAACAAATCAGAGTTTATGAAGTCATTTATTCTGCCTATTCGTACAGTCAAATTAGTAAATTACCAAAAGGACTACGAAGTTATTTCAAACATTACTTATCATCCATCATGATTATTACGCAAATGTTTACGATATCAGGTAAAGAAAAAGAAAGAAAACAAGACTTGAAACAACTCTGGAAAAAAATTAAGAAAGATGATTTAAGACTATATAGGTTCCTCAGATATCGTTCAAACAATACTCTTGTCAACTTTTTACCTTGGCGAATTAGACGATTTGTAATGATAAAAGGGTACTTGTATTTAGCAAAGAAAGTCAAATTAGGATAACAGATTCTATGAATCTGTTTTTCCGTTTATAGGGGAGGCATAAGGATGTTATATGATTATCTAATTGTTGGAGCCGGTCTTTATGGGTCCATTGTTGCATATGAAGCAGCAAAAAGAGGAAAAAAAGTATTGGTGATTGAGAAAAGATCACACATTGCAGGAAATATATATACAGAAAAACAAGAAGGCATAAATGTCCATAAATATGGTGCACATATTTTCCACACTTCTAATAAAGAGGTATGGGAATATATGAATCAGTTTTCCACATTCAAACCCTTCATTAATTCGCCATTAGCGGTCTATAAAGATAAGGTATATAATTTACCTTTCAACATGAATACCTTTTACCAATTATGGGGGACAAAAACACCCGATGAAGCCAAAGCTATGATCAACTCTCAAATTAAACAATACCACAAACAGGATCCTGCTAATTTAGAAGAACAAGCGATCAACTTGGTTGGTATTGAGATTTATGAAACCTTAATCAAAGGGTATACAGAAAAACAATGGGGAAGACCTTGTACTTCATTACCTGCATTCATCATCAAAAGATTACCAGTGAGATTTACCTATGACAATAACTATTTCAATGATCTTTACCAAGGTATTCCTGAAGGGGGATACACAACCATCATTGAGAAAATGTTGGAAAATGTTGAGGTTAAACTCTCAACAGATTATTATGAGAATCGAGCCTATTTCGACTCGATTGCAAAAAAAGTGGTTTACACAGGTCCAATCGACCAGTTCTTTGATTATGCTTTAGGGGTGCTAGGTTATCGTTCACTAAGGTTTGAGACAGAAACTCTTGATAGTGAAAACTACCAAGGCAATGCTGTTATTAACTATACCGATGTGTCAGTGCCTTATACAAGAATTATTGAACATAAACACTTTGATTCTGCAAAATCGAATAAGACGATAATTACCAAAGAATATCCAGAAAACTGGGAACTTAGTAAAGAAGCATTTTATCCGATTAACGATGAGATAAATAACGGAATATTAGCCTCTTATAATGAACTTAAGAAGCATTATCCGAACCATTATTTTGGAGGCAGATTAGCAGATTATAAGTACTATGACATGCATATTGTTGTTGAAAATGCTTTAAAATTCGTTAAAGATGAGTTTGATTAATACCAACAAATTATTAAGCAAGTTAAGAATATAACCACACATTCAATAATAATGAATACCACTTTAGCTAGCCAAAATGGTATTTTTTATTGTGTCTTTGACTTGAGGGGTACATTAATAAGGTTTAGTAAGGGGGACTTGTTCACCTATTCTTACGAAAATATAGTATAATGAAATTAGTGAAAAAGGAGTGACTTATATGAACCAAATTAAGTGTCCCCACTGTGGAAAAGAGTTTACGATTGACGAGTCTAGCTACTTAGATATTGTTAAACAAATCAAAGACAAAGAATATCAAAAAGATCTACATGAACGACTTGAAGCGTTGAAAATCGCATCAGAAAAAGACATTGAACTTGCGAAAAACAAGGTTAAGTCAGAATTGAGTGAAACGTTATCTCGTAAGGAAATGGAACTATCTAATCTCAAGCAAAAACTTGAATTGGTTGATAATGAGAAAAAGATGGCGGTTATGTCTGCAGAGTCTTCTTTAAAAGAAAAGCTTTCCAATCAAGAGAAAACCATTTTAGAACTTAAGGCTTTGTTAGAAAATCAAGCCAAGACTAAAGAGTTAGAAGCTCAAGCATTGTTATATTCGAAAGAACAAGAACTGATTAATCTCAAAAACAAAATCGAACTTGAACAAAAACAAGCAGAACTTGAGAAAAACTCACTTAGATTAAGCTATGATGAGAAACTCAAACAAAAAGATGAAACGATTGCTTTTTATAAAGATTTTAAAGCCAAACAATCCACTAAGATGATTGGTGAATCCCTTGAACAACACTGTGAGAATGAGTTTAATCGCTTAAGATCACTTGCATTTCCTAAGGCAACCTTTGGCAAAGACAACGATGCCCAATCAGGCTCTAAAGGGGATTATATTTACCGTGAGTACGATGATGAAGGCATTGAAATTATCTCTATTATGTTTGAGATGAAAAACGAAGCCGATGAAACTGCAACCAAGAAGAAAAACGAACACTTCTTAAAAGAACTTGATAAAGATAGAACCGAAAAGAAATGTGAGTATGCTGTATTGGTATCCCTACTAGAAGGGGATTCTGACTTATATAATAACGGCATTGTTGATATGTCACATTTATACGCTAAAATGTATGTGATTAGACCACAGTTCTTCATCCCGATTATTACATTACTTAGAAATGCATCGATGAATGCGTTGAAATATAAACAAGAAGCGGCTTTGATGAGAAAACAAAACATTGATATCACTACCTTTGAAGAAGACTTAGATAAATTCAAAGAAGCATTCTCTAGAAACTACGAACTCGCAAGTAGAAAATTCAGTGATGCGATAAAAGGTATTGATAATACAATCAGCCAACTTCAAAAGACCAAAGAAGCCTTGTTATCTAGTGAAAATAACTTAAGACTAGCAAATGATAAGGCAGAAAATCTAACCGTTAAAAAACTCGTTAGAAACAACCCTACAATGAAAGAAAAGTTTGATGCTTTGAAAGATGAATAACATGTATACTAAAGAACTCAACCTACTTAAAGAAGTCTTACCCAAACTCTATCAAGATACGCTCAAACAAACCAAAGACATCAAGTTTAAAGGTCCAGAAGATATGGTCACATCTTCTGACCTATATATTGAATCAAATCTCATAAAAGCAATTCTTGAGGTATTCCCAAAAGATACCTTTTTAAGTGAAGAATTTCATAGTAAAGCAGAACTTAAGAATCGAACCTGGATTATTGATCCGATTGATGGAACCAGCAATTATGGGGTATCTTTAAATCTGTTTGTGATGCAAGTGGCCCTTTATGATCGGGATGATATTGCACTGAGCGTTATCTACTACCCTAGTGAAGAAAAGTTATACTATGCGATTAAAGGTCAGGGCGCTTACTTAAATGACAAAAGGTATTATGTAGATAGTCTTTTTGAAAGACAAAATGATATGTTATCGATGGTTGGTTACACAATTAGAAGTACGGAAAAGAAGTATTATACGATTCTACTAAATCATGCGATTGATAAACACTTTAAACTGCGAATGTTAGGTAGTATTGGGTTAGAACTAATGTATGTATCAACAGGTGTATTTACGGTTTTCTATTCGAATATCAAGAATCTTTGGGATTTAGCACCAGGCGTATTACTTGCTAAAGAAGCTCAAGCCTTTTTGTTTAATGAAAAAGGATTAGAGTATCAACTTGGAGATTCTCATTTGTTTATAACTAAGACTAATAAATTAAAAAACGAAATACTCGAAGTCATTAGCAAATAAGCCACTTTTTAGTGGCTTTTATCATCTTTACGTTTAGATGTATTAAGGGTAAAATACTAGTAAGGAATCATGTCGGAAAATAAAGAATTGAGGGAGAACTCATGAGAAATAACAGAGTAACGACAGAAGAGATTAGACGCTTTATGGAGTTGGCTTTTTTAAAAGTTGGCTTAGATGAAGAAGATTCAAAAGTTTGTGCAGATGTAATTGTCGAAAGCGACATCAGAGGCATTCCGTCTCATGGGATTAACCGGTTTAAACCTTTTTATATTGATCGAATTATCAACCACATTCAAAGTCCTGAAACTAAAATAGAAGTTTTAAGAGATACACCAACCACAGCCGTATTAGATGGCCATAACGGAATGGGGATGGTTGTTTCAAAAAGAGCCATGGAAATGGCCATCACCAAAGCGAAGCAATTAGGCATAGGAATGGTTACAGTTAGAAATTCTACCCATTATGGTATTGCAGGTTATTACGCCACTATGGCTACCAAAGAAGGCCTTATAGGGATTACTGGCACTAACGCTAGACCAGCGATAGCGCCTACGTTTGGTGTTTCAAATATGTTGGGGACAAATCCACTTACGTTTGGCATGCCTTCTGACGAACCATTTCCTTTTGTTTTAGACTGTGCAACCTCGGTCATTCAAAGAGGAAGAATTGAATATTATGCAAAAAATCATAAAAATACCCCAGAAGGATTAGTCATTGATAGAGAGGGTAATAGCCTTACAGATAGTGAGAAAATCCTTGAAATGCTTGTAAAGAATGAAGCGGCTCTCGCGCCACTTGGTGGCATAGGTGAAGAACATGCCGGATATAAAGGTTATGGGTACGCGACCGTAGTAGAAATACTATCTAGTGCCCTACAAAGTGGCGCATTCTTACATATGCTTTCAGGCATTACTGAAGAGGGGAAACCAAAACCAATCCCTGTTGGACATTTCTTTATTGCGATTAACCCAGAGTTCTTCATGGGATTAGACGCATTTAAGACTACAACAGGCAATATACTTAGATCTCTAAGAGATTCTACACTCGCAAAAAATCAAACGCGAATTTATACTGCTGGAGAAAAAGAGTACCTAGCTTCACAAACAGTACTCAAAGAAGGTATTTTAGTAACAGATGCTATAAAAAAAGATTTGTTTGAAGTGAGAGATAAATTAAACATCGACTTTAGGTTTGGATTTGAAAATGAGGAATAAAAGATATATTTGGATTTTCTTAGGTCTGTTATGTAACTTAATCATATTCGGACATTCAATGATGAATGCATCTACCTCAAGTACGGAAAGTAACTTCATTGTTGATTTTCTGAGTAAGGTTTTAGGTGTCATTAATATCCATATTGATAAGGGGACTTTGAGTTTTCTAGTAAGAAAAACAGCGCATTTTAGTATATTTGCGATCTCAGCAACTATCTGGTTTCAGATGTATAAAACACTAAAAATGAAACCGTTTACATACTTTTCGATCATTCATGGATTAATTACGGCAATTACAGACGAAACCATTCAAGGATTTAGTGTTGGAAGGTCAAAAGAATTACGAGATGTCATCATTGACGTGTATGGGGTTTTCGTTGGTTGTTTGGCTATTTTGCTCATAGATTATCGTAGAGGAGAAGATACGCATTAAAATAATGAGTGTCAAACCCTAAAGTTTGATTTTTATAATTTTTCAATAATAAAGATAATTGAATTGATAATTGTTCGGAAATGCAAAATCAATTTAAAACCCTAGTGAAACGTTTTATCGTGTGATATACTATAATTGTAATAACTGTTGACATATTATATTGATGTGATAAAATCATTGAGGTATTTCTGAATGTCGAGGTGTAATAATGAACAGAATAATTAGTTTTTTTGGTGGAATCACTATACTATCGCCTTTGGGGGGATATGTATCCTATAAAGCATTGGAAAATCATATTTTAACAATAGCATTTGTGTTTATATTTTTTTTGAGTTTAGCAATCACAATTAGTTGGTTATATAACAAATATCAAAGTCCTAAATGCGATACATGCAATAACCCACTACACTTGGTAAGTAAAACTTCCATAGCTCAAGAAGAAATAATCAAACGAGGAACGTTTATTTTTACCCACACATACCAATATCACTATCATTGTGAACATTGTAAAAAAGACATAGACATTATTAAGAAAAAATAAGCATTGCCGAAATCGGCAATGCTTTTATTATGCAGCAGCGTTTTTTTGTATTTCTTTAGCATTTATCGATAGATTCGCCCCTAAAGCAATGATAGTTACAAGTTCCTCTTGCTCGTTTGTATAGACTTTTGAAAAACTAAAGCCTGGGCTTAAATGCGTTTTTATCGTAAAACTACCTAGTGTTTGATCATCAAAACGAGTGGAATCTTTTATGTAATAAGTATCATCCATCTTTTCGATTAAAAGCGTTCCTTTTGTAGAAAAAGTGACGTTATTCTTTTTTGAACTATATTTATAACTGTATCGTAATTCATTGTTTTGATAAACATCAAACCCGAAGATGGTATTCTTGACTTTGTATACCGCGTATTCAGATAAACTAAAGTAGCTCTTGGAAGGTTTAATAGAAATAACTCTTCTTGGTTCACTGTAAAATAGCTGATAATGTCTAAATCTTCTTTCGATGAAATTCGTTATCACAATGGAACCTATGGATTCGTTCTCAGATGTAAACTTAATGAGATCTGAAGCAGTAGTGTCTTGATAGATTTTGTAATGAGGCTCATTAAGTACCTTCATGATTCGTCTGAACCTAGCACTAAAATAACGAAAATCAACAGCTAGTCTGTTAACATCGGTCGCATTGGATGCAAGTGGCAACAGATCATGAGTTCTTTCTTTTAAATCGTTCTTTGTTAATGAATTGGTTAATTCAAGATCAATAGAAACAAGGTAATTCTTTAGTCTATTAATGAATCTTTTAGTTACAAACATACGCTTTTCTCCTTTAAGACTAGTGCTTATGTGTCAAGGTTTTATCTGGATATAAAACTTGAGTGATAGCACAAATTGCGGTTGCAGCTTCACCTAATGCTGTAGAAATCATCTTACGCTTACCTGGATAGGTAACGCCATTACCAACTGCATAGATGTTATCTAAGCTAGTTTGCATATCACTTTTGACAGTGATCAATTTGTTTTGATAAGATAATCCCCAATCCTCAAAAGTGTTTTTAGAGGCTTGCGAACCGTAAAAGACGAATAAGGCGTCTAGCTTAATCTCTTTTTGTTCTTTGGTTTCTGTGTTTTCAATCACTAAGTACTCGACTTTATCATACCCGATTACATCGGTTGGGACATATGGGGTTAATACAGTACCGGTTTCTTTAATTTTAATGACGTTACGTTCATGAGCTCTAAACTCATTACGTCTATGAATGAGCGTGACGCTATTAGCAACTTCGTTTAGGGTAAGTGCCCAGTCAACGCTTGAATCACCGCCACCAAGAACCACTAAGTCTTGATTCTTAAAATCACTAACAGATTTGACATTATAGTAGATGTTTGTCTTTCCTAACGCATTTTCTAAATCTAGTAATCTAGGTTCAAATACGCCGCCTCCGTTAGCAAGCAATATGGTTTTTGTTTTATAAGTAGTTTTAGTTGTTTTGAGTATGTAACCACCTTCGATACGTTCAATAGAAATGGCTTTTTCATTTAAGTATAAAGGAATTTCATTTTCATATTGTCGGTATTGATTGAATAAGTTCTCAATCAATTCCCCAGCACTAATCTTCGTATACCCTGGCATATCATAGACCATTTTTTCTTTGTATAAGTTTAAAGTGCCACCATACTCATAGGCGGATTCTAATATACAAGCTTTTAAGTTATGCATGCCGGCTAATGTGGCGGCATATAGGCCAGCAGGACCTGAACCAATGATGATTGTATCTAACATTTTTATACCTCAATTTGGATTCTTTACACTTAAATTATATACACACACGCATGCATTTTATATCTTTAATCCTATGATAACGTTATCATTGGTAGATGGTATAAGGTTAAAACGTTTTCATTATGATATCAGATGCAATCGGTTAAAAATATCGATATAATGTGTTTGTAATTAACGATCAGTTAAATTTAATAGGAGGATTATTACCGATGAATAATTGGAATGGTTTTAAAGGAGACTCATGGACTGGGTCTGTAAATGTGCGCGATTTTATCGTTGATAACTATGAAGAATACCTAGGGGATGAATCATTTTTAGTTGGACCTACGGAAGCTTCTACAAAGTTAAATGATTTATTTATTGACTTATTACGTCAAGAAAAAGAAAATGGTGGGGTTCTAGAATGCGATACTGATGTGGTTGCATCAATCACTTCACATGGACCTGGTTATCTTGATAAGAGTTTAGAAAAAATTGTTGGGTTGCAAACAGATAAACCACTTAAAAGAGGATTCCATCCATATGGTGGTATTCAAGTAGCAGTTAAAGCTGCTGAAGCTTATGGATATCATGTTAGTGATGATCTACAACATGTATTCACTCACTATAGAAAGACTCATAACCAAGGGGTATTCGATGTTTATAACAAAGAAATCAGAGCGGTTAGAAGTTCAGGAGTTGTAACAGGCTTACCTGATGCTTATGGTAGAGGAAGAATCATTGGTGACTATAGAAGAGTAGCTTTATATGGTATTGACTTCTTAGTTGAAGAAAAAATCAAAGAAAAAGACTCTTATCATTATCCAATGACTGAGAAGACTATTCGTGCTATTGAAGAAACCACGGAACAAATCAATTCACTATTACGTTTGAAAGAACTTGCTGCAGCTTATGGTTTTGACATTTCTAAACCAGCTACAACTGCTCAAGAAGCGATCCAATGGTTATACTTTGGATACCTAGGCGCTGTTAAAGAACAAAACGGTGCGGCAATGTCTTTAGGTAGAACAGCTACTTTCTTAGACATTTATATCGAAAGAGACATCAAGAACGGTTTAATTACTGAAGAAGAAGCTCAAGAATTAGTTGACCACTTTATTTTAAAACTAAGAATGGTTCGTTTTGCAAGAACACCAGAATATAATGAATTATTTACAGGAGACCCAACATGGGTTACTGAAGTATTAGCAGGTATGTGTAATGATGGAAGAAGCTTTGTCACAAAGACTTCATACAGATACTTACAAACCCTTTATAACCTAGGGACATCTGCTGAACCAAACCTAACCATCCTTTGGAGTGAAAGATTACCAGAAAACTTTAAACGTTTTGCTGCTAAGGTTTCAATTGACACATCTTCAATTCAATATGAAAATGATGAAGTAATGAGACCAGAACACACAGATGACTATGCAATCGCATGTTGTGTATCTCCAATGGCTATTGGTAAAGAAATGCAATTCTTCGGTGCAAGAGCTAACGTTGCTAAAGCATTACTATACTCATTAAACGGTGGTAAAGACGAAATTTCAGGCAAACAAGTCGGACCTAAAAAAGACGTCGTTAAAGCTGAAGTATTAGATTTTGATACAGTAATGAAAAACTATGATGAAACCTTAGAATGGTTAGCTGAAGTTTATGTTAATACACTAAATATCATCCACTATATGCATGATAAATATGCTTATGAAGCATTCGAAATGGCTTTACACGATAAAGAAGTTGTAAGAAACTTTGCAACCGGTATGGCTGGTTTATCTGTAGTAGCTGACTCATTATCTGCAATCAAGTATGCGAAAGTTAAACCAGTTTACGATAACGAAACAGGTTTAATCGTTGATTTTGAAACTGAAGGTGAATTCCCATGCTATGGTAATAACGACGACAGAGTTGACTCAATCGCTGTTGATCTAGTTAACCGTTTCATGGCTAAGATTAGAAAACACCACACTTACCGTGATTCAGTACCTACAATGAGCGTTCTAACCATTACTTCTAACGTAGTATATGGTAAGAAGACAGGTAATACACCTGATGGTAGAAGAAAAGGTACACCATTTGCACCAGGCGCTAACCCAATGCACGGCAGAGACACTTCAGGGGCACTAAAATCCTTACTAAGTGTTGCTAAGATTCCATGTGAATCTTGTCAAGATGGTATTTCAAATACATTCACCATCGTGCCTCAAGCCTTAGGTAAAGAGGACACATTAATGTTTGAAAACGCAATGTGTTCAGATATTAAATCAGAAAACCTAGTTTCAATTCTTGATGGGTATTTCACAAGCGGCGGGTACCATTTAAACGTAAACGTCTTACTTAGAGAAAAACTAATCGAAGCAATGAACAATCCACACCTATACCCTAACTTAACCATTAGAGTATCTGGATATGCTGTAAACTTCAGCTTGCTAACTCAAGAACAAAAACTAGATGTTATCGCAAGAACATTCCATGAATCCATCTAAGATTTTAAACGTGCATTCCATTGAAACAATGGGTGCGTTTGATGGACCAGGTATTCGCTATATTGTATTCTTACAAGGGTGTCCTTTTAGATGTCAATATTGCCATAACCGTGATACTTGGGATACAAAAATGAATTTACCAAAAACGCCCGAAGCGATTTTGGAAGATTACATGAAGTATAAATCCTTTTACAAACAAGGTGGCATCACCGTCTCTGGCGGTGAACCACTCTTGCAGGTGGAAGCTTTAATAGAACTCTTCAAGCTCTTTAAATCAAACGGCATTCATACATGCATTGATACATCCGGTGCTTCCTTCAACCCGCAACAGACTGAAAAAATGGATGAACTCATGCAGTATACAGATTTAGTCCTTTTAGACATTAAACACATCGATGATGAGGGACATAAAGTGTTAGTTGGCGCATCTAATAAAAACGTACTAGCTTTTGCAAACTATTTGAATAATATCAATAAAGACGTATATATTAGACATGTATTAATTCCTGGAATAACCGGCGAAGAAGAATATCTAAAACGTCTAAGGGTCTTTTTAGATACCTTATCAAACGTCAAACAAATAGATATTTTACCTTACCATAAAAAAGGAATTATGAAATGGGAAGCACTCAAATACGACTATCCCTTAAAAGATGTGGAAGAACCATCCAAAGATCTTATCTATACCGCTCATGATATCTTAAAGACTTGTTACGAGTATAAAAAATAGAGGCATAGTTTATCTATACCTTACTAACAACCATTCTGGACAAAAACAGAGTGGTTTTTTATACTCTTAAGCAATTGATTATAATTAGATAATCATTAGATGTATTATATATTGATGAGCAGGTTGGCGATTTGTCCTATTTTTCTATTGATAAAAACAAAAAAATTATTAGTGAATTAATCAAGTTAATTCATAATTATTTCATTTATGTATATGTCCGAAATTGTAGAGACTATTGTGATATAATAACTATGCTAAAAAAGGGTGTCATTTATGGTGCGTTACGAGCAGTATAAAAAAATCTTAATTTACATTGAGAAAAACCTAACGGGTAAGTTTTACTATGGCGAGATGGAGAAGAAACTAAACTATTCCATTAGACATATTAGAAGACTCTTTTCTTATTACAATGTAAAACCAATTAACAGATATATTTCTGAACGCAAAATGGCCAATATCCTTTATAGCGTACAAATGCTTAATGAGTCTATTCATGATGCCATTCATAAATATGGGTTTCAAAGCTATGATTCATTCTCAAGAGCATTTAAAAGTTTTTATGGAAAGACCCCTGCTAGACATAATCATGAGTTTAAAGTTGTGATTAGAAAAATAGCAGGCGAACTAACTGTTCCAGTTATTTCTACCGATTTCTACTTAAATGAGGAACTTGAGTCTTTAAGCTTAAAAGATGTATATTGGGGAAGTGATGATATATTAGTTACTTCGTTTCTTCTTAACTTCAACAATGAATCTAAAAGCCTTATCGAATCACTATTAGAAATGGAATCTGGTGCTGATTATTTACAAACAATTAACTTAAATAACCAAGCATTCGATGAAACATCGATTAAAACTCTAATTCATAAAATCATTACGAGCCCAAGCTGCGAACAATCAAACAAACACATTCTATTCATGCCATATATTAAAGAACACAAAGATACGATTGACTTATTTATGAAAGTTATCAGGGATAATGGTGATATCGCAATCCAGTTTGATGATAAAGTAATGGTTTCAAATAATGCGTATGAAAGACTCTTTTATTCGCTGATTAAATATCTAAATTCGACTAAGAGTTTGGGTATTAATCATGATGGTATTGCAGATTATATGAGAAATGGCTACAACCTAATCACCTATAATGAAGGATCTGCATCCGAATTACCAACACTTTTACTACAAACTCTGAAACATATTTCTTTGAAAGAGGATTACGAGAATAAAACCCATATCTTATTAGTTCAAACGAGAACTGACTCGGAACTGGACTCCATAATCGACGCACTTCAGTTAGATAGAAAGACCAATAATTCCAAACTAGAACTTGGATTTATCATTGATGAGAAACAAGACAAAGATGTCAAAATCATTTTGATTCAAATTTAACTTAGTTATAAATATAGGTAGCAAACTATCTATATCTATATACCCCCCACACAGAGGAATGTCTGAAAAGACATTTCTTTATTTTTTACCCCCATAGAAAATTTCTAATGGCTTATTTGGTATGTTATAATTAAAATAAGTAGAGATGAAAGGGGCCATTATAATGAAAGATGACGTAACCATTTCAAACGAAGCAATCAAACTTCAAATTAAAGAGATCGCCAAGAAAATAGATATCTTGGATTCAGAAATCGAGCCATATGGAAAGTATATTGCTAAGATCAGTAACTCTGTGTATAACAGACTTATAGACAAACCTAACGGGAAACTTATACTTGTTACAGCAATTACACCAACCCCATTTGGTGAGGGTAAGACAACCATGACTGTTGGATTGGTAGATGCTTTATCAAGAGTAGGAAAACGCGTAATTGGGGCATTAAGAGAGCCTTCACTTGGTCCTGTTTTAGGGATGAAGGGTGGCGCCACTGGTGGTGGGTATGCCCAAGTATTACCTAAAGAAAAAATCAATCTCCATTTTACCGGGGACATCCATGCGATATCAGCGGCTCATAATTTTTTATCTGCAGCCATTGATAATACATTGCACTACGGCAACCCATTAGACTTGGATATCAACCGTATTGTTTGGCCAAGAACACTGGACATGAATGACCGTTCAATAAGAGACATCAAAACAAACACAAGAGAAGATCACTTTATCATCACAGCAGCCAGTGAAATCATGGCTATTTTGTGTTTAGCAAAAGACCTTAAAGACTTACGTGAAAGACTTGGTAGTATTCTAATTGGCTACAACCTAGAGGGTGAAGAAGTTTTAGCAAGCAGCTTAAACATTACGGACTCACTAGTAATCTTATTACAGGATGCTATGAAACCAAACCTGGTTCAGACTTTGGAGCACAACCCAGTATTAATTCATGGTGGACCATTCGCCAACATCGCCCATGGCTGTAACTCTATTGTTGCAACCAAGACGGCATTAAAACTTGCCGACTATGTAATTACTGAGGCTGGATTTGGAGCTGATTTAGGGGCAGAAAAGTTCATGGATATTAAGACTCGTGTTTTAGGCGAAACCCCTGATGCCGTCGTTTTAGTAGCAACCTTAAGGGCACTTAAATACCATGGACAAGATGGAACCATTTCCGAATTAGATTCGTTAAAGATTGGTCTATCCAATCTAGAAAAGCATATCCAGAATGTTAAGAAGTTTAACATCCCATATGTGATTGCACTTAATAAATTTGAGTCGGATACAATGGATGAGTTAACCTTTATCCAAAACTGGGCAAAAGAGAATAACCATCCAATTAGCTTAGCTGAAGTATTCTTAAAAGGGTCTTTGGGTGGTATTGACTTGGCGAATAAAGTGGTTGAATTATCTAAGACTAAACAGACCTTGGTAAGAATGTATGAACTAGAAGATAGCCTATTTGATAAGGTAAAAAAGGTTTCTACCAATGTCTATGGTGCATCCGATGTCATCTATTCTGACAAGGCTAAAGAGAAATTAGAAGCTTTAAGCAAATCCTATAATCACTATTCAATTTGCATAGCGAAGACGCCGCTATCATTCTCAAACGATCCTAAGAAAAAAGGAATTCCACATAAGTTTGACCTAAAGATTGATGACGTTAGAATATCGCGTGGGGCTGGGTTTATCGTCTTATTAACAAAGGGAATTATTACAATGCCAGGGCTACCTCTTGAACCAAATGCAAGTAAGATGTTTATTGATGATAATGGCATCATCAGTGGGAAACTATAGGAGGTATCTAATGATTATTGATGGAAAACAAACAGCAAAGAATAATGAATTGCTTCTAAAAGAGAAGGTAGATTCACTTTATAATAAGTATGGTCGTGTGCCTTCTTTAACGGTTATTTTGGTAGGTGAAGAACCGGCCTCTATGGCCTATGTTACTTCAAAGAAAAAAGCTTGTGAACGTGTTGGCATAAAGGCCTCTATCGAAAGACTGGATAGTAGTATCTCTGAAGATGAACTTATAAAAATCATTAGTGGATTAAATAATGATGATTCGATTGATGGGATTCTTGTTCAATTACCACTACCAAAACATATGAATGAAACGGTTATATTAAACACAGTTAGTCCAAACAAAGACGTTGATGGACTTCATACAATTAACGCAGGTAAACTTTTTTCTAAACAACCAGGTATAAGACCAGCAACCCCTTTAGGGATTATGATGTTATTAGAGACGTATCAAATCCCAATTGAAGGAAAACACGCAGTCATTGTTGGTAGGTCTAATCTGGTAGGTATGCCTATAGGAAAACTTCTTTTAGATCAAAACGCCAGTGTTACTTTTGTACACAGCAAGACTAAAAATATGAAAGAACTAACCTTACAGGCAGACATCCTTGTTGTAGCAATCGGGAAAGCCAATTACATAGATGACTCTTATGTGAAAGAAGGGGCTGTCGTAATTGATGTAGGTATCAACCGTGTTCTAGGTAAACTGGTAGGGGATGTTGACTTTAATAAAGTGGCCGATAAAGCATCTTACATTACACCTGTTCCGGGCGGAGTTGGTCCAATGACAATATCAGCATTACTCTTCAATGTTATTAAACAGTACGAGGCTAAATATGATCGATAGATATCAAAGGAAACCTTTTAAGGCGTTATTTAGTTTAGAGTCAAGGTATGAAGCATTCCTTGAAGTCGAAAAAAAAGCCAGTGAAGCCTGGTACAAAAAAGGACTTATTACTAAAGAAGAGTTAGACGATATTTTAGAAGTTACATTTGATTTAAACGAGATCAATGAACTAGAAAAAGAGACTAAACATGATGTTATCGCATTCACGAGAAATCTATCAAACCGGTTGAATAGTGATGCGAAGAAATGGATTCATTACGGATTGACTTCTACCGATGTTGTAGATACGGCAAATGGCCTTATTATCAAAAAAGCCAATGAAATACTAGAGAAGGATATTCATGAGTTCATGGCTGTTTTAAAAGAAAAAGCATTTCAATATCGCTCAACCATTTGCATGGGAAGAACTCATGGAATTCATGCTGATATTACAGTCTTTGGCTTAAAGTATACTTTATGGTACGATGAGTTTAAAAGACATTTAGATAGGTTTCATATGGCAAGAAAACAAGTAGAAGTGGGTAAGATTAGTGGGGCTGTGGGAAACTATGCGAATGTAGATCCGTTTATTGAGTCGGATGTATGTGCATCGCTTGGACTAGCTCCAAGTGATATCTCTACACAAGTCCTGCAAAGAGAATCAATTGCATTTTATATCACAACACTCGCCCTTATCGGAACCACCTTAGAAAAAATCGCACTTGAGATTAGACATTTATCGAGAACTGAAGTGGGAGAGACTAAAGAAGGATTCTCTAAGAATCAAAAAGGCTCTTCGGCAATGCCACATAAAAAGAATCCAATTAGTAGTGAAAACATCACCGGATGCGCAAGACTGCTTCGTGGATATATATCTCCAGTATTTGAAGACATCAGTCTATGGCATGAAAGAGATATATCTCATTCAAGCGTTGAACGAGTTGTTTTAGAAGATTCTACATCATTACTTGACTACATGCTAACTAGATTTAAAGAAGTTATCTCAAACCTTTATGTGGATGATGGAAGGATGCTAGAAAACATTCAAATGACTTACGGGGCAATCTATGCCCAAAGAATTATGAATAAACTCATTGATAAGTATGGTTATACTCGTGAAGACGCGTATGACTTTATTCAAAAAGTTTCAATCCAAGCCATTGAGTCTAAGACGCCTATCGAAATACTCTTGTTAGAAGAAGGGATGTATAGACCTATTCATCCTTTAACTCAGAAGGATATTAAGGACTCCATGAGCCATGATTACTACTTAAAACATGTAGATCAAATATATCATAAAGTATTTAGATAAATTTCACCATGCGTATCTTTTGACTTCAAACTCTTATATTAATATAATGAGTGTGAAGAGGTGGAATAATTATGAATAATGTTTTAGTTGTATATTGGACTGCTACAGGCAACACGCAAGCTATGGCTTTAAAGATTGCTGAAGGCGCAAAAGCAGATTTAAAAGAAATTAGTGAGATTGCACCAGAAGATGCACTTAAATACGAAAAAATCGCATTTGGATGTCCTGCAATGGGAGATACATTCGAAGAGGCTGAAGAATTCTTAGAATGGTACTTACAAGTTGAACCAGGTCTAGAAGGCAAGAAGATTGCAATCTTTGGATCATTCGGTTGGGGCTCAGGCGAATGGATGGAAGACTGGACTGATAGAGTTGGTCAAACATCAGCTATTCTATTTGAAGAAGCATTAATGGCAAACGAAGCACCAAGTTCAGATGACGAAGACGCATGTCTTGCATTTGGCGAAAGATTTGCTCAATTCTAGTCAAAAATAAAAGCACAATATCGTGCTTTTTTTTCTTGCTTTTAGCAAAGACAACTTCTTTTTTTCTGTAAGCGTTTTAGTTATTTACAACTTTTATTTGACTGTTATAATGGTTGTGTATTCAATAGTATCGTATAATCGGCCTAATATGGTGGCCAAGTTTCTACCGAGAGACCTAATTTCTCGACTACGATATGAAAACCCATTTTCATTTTGTTTTCATATGTAGAAACGCCACCTTTGTCAAAAAAGGTGGCTTTTTCGATTAATGACGTTGAATACGACAAATGAAAAGGAGAAAGAAATGGAAAAACTGTTTGGTTTAAAAGCGAATAATACTACCATTAGCAAAGAAATCATTGCCGGATTAACGACATTCTTCGCGATGGTATACATTATTTTTGTCAATCCATCGACTTTAGAGTCTACTGGAATGCCATGGGGTGCAGTATTTTTAGCAACCATTTTCGCAGCAGCAATCGGAACATTAGTCATGGGATTGTTTGCCAATGTGCCATATGCACAAGCACCTGGAATGGGGCTAAATGCATTTTTTGCACATGTCGTTGTTGGCGGTGTTGGATACGGTTTAGGGTTTTCATGGCAAGAAGCATTAGGGCTTGTTTTCATCTGTGGATTGTTCAATGTTTTGATCACAGTTACAAGCATTCGTAAGCATATTATTATTGCAATTCCTAAGAGTTTACAAAATGCAATTTCTGGCGGAATTGGACTATTTATTGCTTACGTTGGTTTATTGAATGTTAATATTATCAAGTTCAATGTCGTGCCTGAACTTGCAAGTTTTACTGAAGGTCCAGCGATTCTTGCGATGATTGGTTTGGTATTTATGATCGTCCTTTTACTTGCAAAAGTTAAGGGCGCAATCTTGATTGGAATTATGGCTGCAACCATCATTGGTATTCCTATGGGGGTTACAAATATTAGTAGTATCAGTTTCGATATAATCGCACCATTTAGGGATTTACCTGTCACATTCGGTGCAGCATTTGGTGGCATTGGAAGTCTATTTAGTGATGTTTCCAAACTACCGTTAGCCCTCTTGGCTATCTTCGCATTTAGCTTAACAGATACATTTGATACAATTGGTACTTTCATCGGTACAGGGAGAAAAACAGGTATATTCACAGACAACGATATGGCTGCTATGGAAAACAGCCAAGGGTTTAAGACTAAGATGGAGAAGGCCTTATTTGCAGATGCGATTGCAACCTCTTTAGGCGCTGTCATTGGGACTTCAAATACAACCACTTATGTAGAAAGCGCAGCTGGTATTGAAGCTGGTGGAAAGACAGGTTTAACTGCAGTTGTAGTAGGAGTATTATTCTTACTTACGATATTCATTTCACCTATTGTAGGTCTCGTGCCTGCAGCAGCAACCTCTCCAGCCTTAATCGTCGTTGGGATCATGATGGCCTCTAGTTTCCAAGACATTCAATGGCATGAGTTAGAAGAAGCAATTCCATCCTTCTTCACAATCATCGTTATGGCATTAGCCTATAACATTTCATATGGTATTGGTTTTGGGTTTATTACATACGTCATTGTGAAACTTTCCTCAAGAAAACAAAATGAAATTCATCCAATTCTTTGGGGATCAGCCTTTGTGTTTTTAGCTTATTTCATCATAATGGCATTTTACAACGCTGGCATGCTGTAAAATATGAACATTTATTCATATTAAAAGCGATATTTTATATATATTTATCGAACACCTAATCTTTTGGGTGTTTTTTTTTGAATAAAGTGATAAAATATCTATTGACAAGGAGGGCGTTTATGAATATTTGGCACGATATAGATGAAAAACGAATTTCTAAAGAACGCTTTGTTGCATGTATCGAAATATCAAAAGGCAGTAAGAAAAAATACGAACTGGATAAAGAAACTGGCATGATCATACTAGACAGAGTCCTTTATACATCTGCCCATTACCCAGCAAACTATGGATTTATTCCTAGGACGTATGCCGGAGATGATGACCCGTTAGATGTATTGGTGTTATGTCAAGAAGATATAGAACCGCTAAGTTTAGTGAACTGTTATCCAATTGGTGTTATTAAGATGATTGACTCAGACCAAGTCGATGAGAAGATTATCGCAATCGCTATTGGTGATCCATCACTGACTCAGTATAAAGACATCTCAGAGCTACCTGGACATTTATTAAATGAAATGGGCCATTTCTT
Organism: Paracholeplasma morum; assembly: GCF_016907055.1. Classification (NCBI taxonomy): domain Bacteria; kingdom Bacillati; phylum Mycoplasmatota; class Mollicutes; order Acholeplasmatales; family Acholeplasmataceae; genus Paracholeplasma; species Paracholeplasma morum. The sequence continues at coordinate 32,212 of NZ_JAFBBG010000002.1, read as the reverse complement.
TGAGATTTATAAGTCTCTTGAAGGTAAAAAAACATACATTTTAGATATAGGCGACAAAAAAGTTGCTGAAGAAATTATCAGTGATTCAATGAAAAGATATAACGAAATTTTTAAAAAATAGAAGAGGATAATATGGGAAGAGCGTTTGAAGTAAGAAAAGTCGCTATGGCCAAAACGGCTGCGGCAAAAAGTAAAGTGTATTCAAAGTATGGTAAAGAAATCTACATGGCTGCGAAAGCTGGTGTACCTGACCCTGAAATGAACCCAACTTTAAAGCGTATCATTGAAAAAGCTAAAAAAGATCAAGTTTCTGCAGACGTTATTTCTAGAGCCATCGATAAAGCTAAAGGTGGATCAGATGATAACTATTCTAGCGCACGTTATGAAGGGTTCGGACCTGGGACTTCACAACTCGTGGTTGAATGTCTAACCGATAACGTTAATAGAACCATTTCAGAAGTTAGAACATGTTTCAATAAGACCGGTGGAAAACTAGGATCTGTATTACATATGTTTGAACAAAAAGCGGTATTCACATTCCAAGGGTTAACTGAGGATGAAATGTTAATGATTCTTATTGAAGCTGGCGTAGATGTTAAAGACTATGAAGTAGATGAAGAATTCATTACAGTTTATGGTGAACCAAGCCAATATAACGAAATCAGAACAGCACTTAAAGATGCTAAACCTGAATTAGAGTTTGAAGAAGACGAAGTTGCTTGGCTACCACTTGCTACATCTAGCTTGACTGAAGCGAAAGAAATCGAACAATTCGAAAGATTAATCGCGATGTTAGAAGAACTAGATGATGTTCAGGAAGTATACCACAACATTAAATCAGAGTAATTATTCAAGGCTGTCTTAACGGACAACCTTCTTTTTTTTCATATGTCAACTAAACCGCTGTCGATAGACTAGAAAAAGTATAAAATAAGGTGCTTTTTTAGGTTAATGTTCGACTTTATGTAGATAATTTGACAAACCTAATATATAATATTAAGAGGTGATAATGTGAAAGAAATTATGGATTCCATTCAAGTATCGAAAACGTTAAAACGAATTTCACATGAAATTATTGAAAGACATATTACTTTAGATAATGTCGTTTTGGTAGGTATTAAGTCTAAAGGACTACCAGTCGCAAAAGAGATATCTAGTTATATTGAACTGTTTTCATCTAAAGTGCTACCGGTTTATGAAATTGATATTTCTGCTTATCGAGATGATTTAAAAATGCCATCTAACCAAAAGTTGGAAGCAGACTTCAAAGGACTCACCGTCATTTTAGTAGATGATGTCTTATACACAGGTAGAAGTGCAAGGGCAGCGATGGATGCAATTCTAGATATTGGTAGAGCATCTAAGATTGAATTGGCAGTACTCATCGACAGAGGTCATCGAGAACTTCCAATAAGAGCAGATTATGTTGGAAAAAACCTACCGACTTCAAAAGATGAAAAAATTTATTATGATGTATCTGATAACAGGGTATTTATCACTTTAAAAAACTAGAGTTATTAAAGGGTAAGTATGTTATAATTGTCATGCAAAAAGAGGGATTAAATGAAAAAAATCACAGACGATTTAGTACTTGAACAAATTAAGTTGGAAGGGATTAGACAGGAAGCTCACATTGAACTAATCGCATCAGAAAACTTTGTGTCTGAAGCGATTCTTCATTTACAGGGTTCTGTTTTAACCAATAAGTATGCCGAAGGGTATCCTGGCAAAAGGTATTATTCTGGTTGCGAACATGTGGATGTGATTGAGTCATTAGCCATTGAACGTGTGAAGAAATTGTTTAATGCAAATTATGCAAACGTTCAACCGCATTCAGGGTCACAAGCAAACATGGCAGCCATTAGGGCTTTAATCAATCCAGGGGATAAAATTCTTGGAATGAGTCTATCAGATGGTGGACACTTAACACACGGTTATAAGTTATCTTTCTCTGGCATGGATTACATAGGTGTAACATATGGTGTGAATAAAGACACTGAAATGATCGACTATGAAGATGTATTAAGAATTGCAAAAGTAGAAAAACCACAATTAATCATTGCTGGGGCAAGTGCCTACTCTAGAATCATTGATTTCAAGAAGTTTAGAGAAATCGCAGATGAAGTTGGAGCAAAACTGTTGGTGGATATGGCTCACATCGCTGGGTTAATCGCCGCAGGCTTACATCCTAATCCAATGCCATATGCTCATGTAGTTACATCCACTACCCATAAGACTTTAAGAGGTCCAAGAGGTGGAATCATCCTAACCAATGATGATTCTCTAGCTAAAGCCATTGATAAACAAGTATTCCCTGGCATTCAAGGCGGCCCACTTATGCATGTGATTGCAGCTAAAGCTACTGCATTTTATGAAGCCCTTGATGAGTCATTTATTGACTATCAAAGTCAAGTCATTAAAAATGCACAGGCTTTGTCAGAACGATTATCTAAATTGGGGTACAGAATTGTATCTGGTGGAACAGATAATCACTTATTGTTGGTAGATATAAAAGGATCAATTGGATTATCTGGAAAGAAAGCAGCTGATATTTTAACAAATGTTAATATCACCTGCAATAAAAATAACATTCCATTTGACCCAGAAAAACCAATGGTTACTTCAGGTATTCGTTTAGGGACACCTGCTGTTACAACCAGAGGCTTAAAAGAATCAAAAATGGTAATGATCGCGGATTTAATCGATGAAGCATTAAGACATTACGATGATGAAACGGTTTTAAATGAAGTTAGAAATAAGGTCATAACATTGATGAGTCATTTTCCGATTTATCAATTTGAATCATATATAAGGGGTGAAGTAAAATGATTGAGAAAACAAGATACATTCCCGATGGGAAGAAAGAAAGAAAAAATCAACCAGTCATTCATTACCTAGAAGCGGAATACTTATATTTCCCTACAACAGACTTAAGATGCCCAGCCGGGGAATCTTGTGTAGTAGATGGACAATATGTTAAAGTTGGCGAGCTAATCGGTACAAGACAAGGTGGATTCTTCGAACAACCAATTCATTCCACTGTCAGTGGATACATTGTAGGTTCAGAGAAAAAAGTGCATTCATCGGGTCAAACTGTTGACTGCGTAATCGTTCAAAACGATAAGAAGTATGTGTTATACGAAAACTGTGTTTCAAGAACTGAAGAAGAAATCGATGCACTTACTAAAGAAGACTACATCAAAATCATTAAAGATTCTGGGTTGTCAGGGTTAGGTGGATCAGGTTTCCCAACTTACATCAAACTTGAAACTAAGCACCCAATTCATACAGTTGTTGGTAACGGTGTTGAATGTGAACCACATTTAATTTCCGACTACAAACTAATCCTTGAACGTGCTAACCGTATTGTTGAAGGGTTAACGTATGCAATGCGTGCAACCGGCGCGAAGAAAGGGATTATTGCTGTTAAGAAGAAATATCCTGAACTTTATGAAGTATTAGAAAACGCGCGTCAAAGTTTCACACATTTTGATATCGAAATCAAACGTGTGGGTAACCACTACCCAGCTGGATGGGAATTAGACACCATCAAATCAGCTACTGGTATTAAAGTTCCTCAAGGTAAATTACCTGCTGAATACGGTGTTACTGTGTTCAACGTTGCCACACTATACGGCTTCTATAGAGCTGTTAAAAGAAGAATGCCAATCACTGAAAGATTCTTTTCAATTAGCGGAGATGGCATCAAATCACCAAAGAATTTCCAAGTTAGAATTGGAACCCCTGTTCGTGACTTAATCGCTTTAGCTGGCGGTTACACAGAAACAGATAAGAATAAAGTGTTAATTTGTGGTGGGCCAATGATGGGTAATGCACTTCAAAGTGATGACATCGTTGTGACTAAAACTGCAACCTCACTAATTATCTTAGATGAAGAGGTTATTCCAACAGAACCTTGTATTCACTGTGCATCTTGCGTGTACTCTTGTCCAGTTGATTTACAACCAGTTCAAATTATGAATGCTTATAAGGAAAGAGACAAAGATGCAATCAATGCACTTGGTGTCAACAAATGTATTGAATGTGGTTTATGCTCATTTACATGTCCTTCTAAGATTCATTTAACAGAAACGATGCGCCAAGCTAAGCGCTTCATAAAGAAATAGGTGATGATATGAATTATGCAAAACAAACAAGTCCATATATTCGTAAAGAAACCAGCGTAAAACGTATGATGTTTGATGTACTAATCGCCTTATTACCATTGGTAGTCTTCGCAGTTTACCGTTTTGGTATGGACGCATTAGTAAGAATCATTTTATCAGCCGTAATCTTCGTTGGCGTTGATGTGGTCGCAGCCCTACTAAAGGTCAAAGTACACCCTTCAGTAAAAGATAAAAAAGAACGTTTTAAATTGAGATGGAAAACATTAACCATTAATCATGTGTCAGCGCCACTTGTATCAAGTGTGATTTTCGCAATGATTATTCCATCAACGCTTCCAATCTATGTATTAATCGTTGGTGCTTTATTTGGTAGTATTATTGCTAAAGCATTCTTTGGTGGATTGGGATCTAACATCTTTAATCCAGCAGCAGTTGCAAGAGTAGTAATTGGATTATCATTTGTTACTGCATTCAATTATGTAGGAATCGATGTAACTTCAAGTGCTACACCACTAGCTGCAGTCAATGATTCATTAGCAAGTATTCCTGCCATGTTAGAATCTTACTCATTAAAAGACCTATTCTTAGGAAACATTCCTGGTTCAATGGGTGAAATCAGTTCAATTCTAATTATTCTTGGCGGATTATATATGTTCATCCGTAAAGCAGCAGACTTTAGAGTTACCGTATCCATGATCTTAAGCTTCACTGTCATTATGTTTGTTGCTACATTAACAGTTAAACCAATTGTTGATAATGGTCAAATCATTGAAACAGTGTTATACCAAGTGTTATCTGGTGGGTTATTATTCGGTGCCGTGTTCATGGTTACTGACCCTGTTACTTCTCCGGTTACAAAACCTGGCAGATGGATATACGGTTTAGTAGTTGGTGCAATTGTTGCAGCCATTCGTTTATTTGGTGCATTACCAGAAGGGGTTGTATTCGCGATTCTTCTAGGTAACATTTTCGTACCATTAATCGATTACTATAAATGGAGTAAAAACAAGTATTCATGGAAGTTCATCCTTGGATATGTCGTTTCATTATCTGTAGTTAGTCTTATTGTACTTCTAGCATTAGGAGGTATTAAATAATGAAAATATTTAAAACCGCAATGGTTCTTACATTAATTGGGTTAGCCTGTGGATTATTAATTGGATTCTCTAATCATATTACAGCACCAATTATCGCAGAAAACAAACGCAAAGCAGAGTTAAAAGCCTATAGTGAAGTATTCCCTGGCTTAACTGAAGCTTCTAAAGTAGAAGGTGTTTCATTCGTTGGGACAACTTATGAAGTATTAGAAGTTAATAAAGGTGAAGAAGTAGTCGGATTCCTAATTAAAGGAAAATCCACAAACTCTTATAGTGAAGGTAATTTCATCGACATCTTACTTGGATTTGATTTGAAGGGCAATATCGTTGGGGTAGAATTCTTAGAATTATCTCAAACTGCTAACTTAATTCAAGTAGTTAAAGATAACTCAGAATACTATAAAAACAAAAACATTAGCGCAATCGACTTTGGTATTCTTCTAACAGAAGGTAAAACAACATACGATGCTAAATCAGGTGCATCTTATGGTTCAACTACCATGAGAAAGATCATTCATGACGCAATCAAAACTTATGAAACCCTTGAAATCGGTGATAAGTATGGCGACATGTTTGGTTCAGGCGCTGTAGCAACTGCAGATTCAACTTTCCAAGCAACCGAAAATGTTACTAAGAAAGAAGCAGTTAAGATTAATGATGCAGTAGTTGGTTATGCTTACACAGTAACCTCTAAGAGAAGTTCGAGTGATGTTAATGGATTCTATTATGGAACCGTTGAATGGAACTTAACACTTTTAGTTGGTCTAGATACAGAAGGCAAAATTAAAGGCATCGTTATCGAAGACTCAGATCATACTAAAGGATTCATTAATGACCATTTAGCATACTTTAAAGTACTAGAAGGTAAAGAACTTGCAACATTTGATACAGTTGAAAATACTGTAACAGGTGCAACATTCTCTAAAAAACATATTGAAGATTTATTACAAGCATTGAAAGGGGTACTAGCATGAGTCGCGAAAATAGAAACATACTCATTAATCTTGGTGTAGCAATCGTGCTTAGCCTACTATTCTTACTTGTGTTTAGAACGTTTAACCCTTCACCTGAAAAAATCTTATTCAGCGATGGAGATTCTTACAAGTCAGTTAACTTCACAAAATATACTTATGTAACAGATAAGATTGAAGTTAAGAAAGATGGTAAAGTGATTGGATACATCTATGAAGCCAGTGGTAAGAATGATTACTCAAACGACAAAAACGTTGAAGTGATTATTGGGATTTCAAAATCAGGAAGAATTACTGGTATTGAAGTTAAGAGCCTTCCGCAATCTGATTTCGTATTAAAAGATTTATACAATAACATTCAAAGTTTTAAAGGTAAACTTATTGACAACATAGATTTAGCTGAACTGAATTCCGATGTTAGAGTACCAAAATATGACATTAATTCTGGTGCAACTGTAGGATCTAGTTTAGTTAGAAAAATGCTTAGAGAAGCGATTTTCATCCATAAAGGATTAGAACCGGTATCCAGAACTTCTTATGAAGTAATCTATGGTGATGGTGCTACAACAGAAGTCGATTCATCATTCGTAGGAAATGCGAATGTTACTAAGAAAGAAGCAGTTAAAATCAATGACGTTGTAGTAGGTTATGCATACACAGTTACTTCAAAGAGAAGCTCAAGTGACGTAGCAGGTTTCTACTACGGAACCGTTGAATGGAATTTAACGCTTCTAGTTGGTTTAGACACTGAAGGTAAGATCAAAGGTATCTCAATTGAAGACTCTGAGCATACTAAAGGATTCATTAATGACCACCTTGCTTATTTCGAAACCCTAGTTGATCAACCGATTGCGTCTTATGATACTGTGGAAAACACTGTAACAGGTGCTACATTCTCTAAGAAACATATCGATGATTTATTACAAGCCTTGAAGGGGGTGTTGGCATAATGAACGACACAATCAAGCTAAATAAAAAAGATATTTTCATGACAGGCGTCATTAAAGAAAACGCCATATTCAAAGTGATGTTAGGTATGTGTCCTGCACTTGCTGTAACAAGCTCATTCGAAAGTGCTTTAGGTATGGGAATCATGGTTATCATTATTCTTGCGCTATCTAACTTAGTAATCTCAGCTTTAAGAAAACTAATTCCTAATGATGTTCGTATTCCAGCTTACATCGTTATTATTGCAACACTTGTTACTGCATTACACATGTTCGTACAAGCTTTTGCAGGTGCTTTATCGGATTCATTAGGTGTATTTATTCCACTGATCGCCGTTAACTGTATCGTTTTAGGACGTGCAGAATCATTTGCATCCAAAAATGGCGTCGTTGATTCTATCATTGACGGTGTTGGTTCGGCTACAGGGTTTGCCCTTGCGATTTCTTTAATTGGTTTAATTAGAGAAATCATTGGTAAAGGCGCTATTTCACTAGGCGTATTATTACCATTACCTTTTGAAACAACCCTTAGATTATTCTCAGAAGACTATGCGATTAGTGTGTTTGTTTCGCCTCCAGGAGCATTCTTAGTGATTGGTATTTTATTAGCCATTTTCGCTGCTGTTGGAAATGCTAAACCTAAAAAGAAAGTGGTGGCTAAAAAATGACATTAGAAGTATTTTTCATATCGCTAATCTCAGCGATGTTAGTCAATAACATTATCGTTATTAAGTTCTTAGGGATTTGCTCATTCTTGGGTGTATCTAAGAAAATGAGTAACGTATGGGGTATGAGCGCAGCCGTTCTGTTCGTTATGATGATGTCTACGGCAATCACTTATCCTTTATATGAATTTGTTTTAGAACCAATGGGCATTGGTTATACTGCTACAATTGCTTTCATCTTAGTTATTGCAGCGGTTGTTCAATTGGTTGAAATGATTCTTAAGAAATATGTTGAAAGCTTATACCGTGGATTAGGGGTTTATTTACCACTTATTACAACCAACTGTGCTGTATTAGGGGTAGCTCAAACAAACCTAACTGAAGCTCAAGGGTTCCTAGATGCTTTAACCATTACACTTGGTACTGCATTAGGATATACACTTGTTATCGTTGCTTTCTCTGCAATCCGTATCCGCTTGGATTCTGCAAACGTTCCTAAAGCCTTTAAAGGCATGCCAATTGCATTAGTCGTTGCCGGCTTAATGTCATTAGCATTCCTTGGTTTACAAGGGTTAGTATAATGGAGTTTCTCGGTTTAGGAGTCCTATTTGTAATCATGGCATTCTTCTTTGTAATAGCGATTTTGAATAAAAAAACGCCAGTACCTGAAAGTTGCCAACATGCTTACATGGAAGCTCAAAATTGTGAAACGTGTGCCGTTAGCGGAGGATGCTCGTTTAAAGAAGCTTTAGACATGATGAAGGAGATTAAGAAATGATTGAATCTACACTTATATTAGGAGCACTTGGATTATTTCTTGGTTTTGGACTTGCTTTTGCAGCAAAATATCTAGAAGTTAAAGAAGACGAAAGAATTACAACAGTTGAAAAAATGTTACCAAACTACAACTGTGGTGCCTGCGGGACCCCAGGTTGTCACGCATTTGCTGTTGAAATCGTTTCTGGTAGAGCTGGAAACATCTCAAGATGTAAGCCAGGTAAACCAGATAAACACTACAACCCAATTCTTCAATATCTAAAAGACAATCCAAATCCAGATGGAACCCCAGTAAATATTAAGCTATAAAGACTTTAAAGGACTTTTTCGAAAGTCCTTTTTCATTGCGGGTTATTGTGTTATAATAGTCGAAGAAAAAGGATGTCATTTACACATGAAAAAACTAATAATATTGGCCATACTTTTTGGCCTTTTCACACAATTCAATCCAGAAATCAATGCGGCTACTGATCCTTATACGATATATTTTCCAGAAGACCTGGAAAGTCCTATCTATTTATATACAGACATATCGATTAAAATTGCTGAGGGGTATACTTTGGAAGATAAAAATGCCATTGAAACCATTCTTAAACGATTTGATCACTTGGCTAATAACTTTATTGGCCCAAGACCAACCCACCAAGATCCGATTTATCATCAAAACAACTTAGTATCCATCAATGAAAAAGCAGGGATTGAACCAGTTGTTGTAGATGAACTGCTATTTAACATGATTAAAGATGCACTAGAATTATCAAAAGAAACCAATGGGTATTTCAACCCAGTATTGGGTGGTGTCATTGATACATGGAAAGAAGTTATTCTCTCAAATGAGTATGTTTATAGTGAGATACCAGAATCGGTATTCAACGAAACAATTACTAAAATAAACACTTATAAAAATCATATTGATCCAAATAAAGTCATCTTAAACGAGACGCTTAAATCTGTTTATCTAGAAGATAGCTTAATGAAACTTGACCTTGGGGCATATGCTAAAGGCTATGCTGCAAAAGAGATTGAAACTTACATTAAGAGCAAAGGGTATAAACATTATTTAATCAACTTAGGTAGTTCAACCCTTTCGGTTGGGACAGCCTTAACCGATGAAGGCAAAGAAAGAGCCTTTGAAATTGGGTTAGTGAATCCACTGGAAGTATATGGCGATGAAGCGGGTGTGTTATCTGTTAAGAATACAAGTATTTCTTCATCTGGTAACTATATTCAGTATGCAACCTATCAAGGAAGAAAATATCATCATATCATTTCTCCATTTGATTTAGTTCCTATGGATTACTATAACGCCATTACCCTAGTAGGGGATGATGCTGCTTTATTGGATGGACTATCCACAGCATTATTCAATATGCCACTCGAAGAAGCAAAAGCACTTTTAGATACCTATGACTACAAAGCTGTGTTCTTTTTAAACGATGGGTCGATTGTTAACCACAACTTGACTAAATCAGAATTTAGAACAGTAGGAACTAAAGGAAACGTATCCACACTTTACTTAATCTTAGGTGGGGTAATTGTAGTAGGTGGCGGCGTACTTGTTTTGTTATCCGTTTTAGATAAGAAAAAAGGAGCTAAAAAAGGCCATGAAGAAGAAAAAGAATGATCGTATCCTTATTGGGATTTTACTGATTGTCTTTGGTGGATACTTACTAGCAACCTCAATCTTAGATAAAACCGGAGACATCGCTTATGTTAAGGTAAGAAACACGGTCTTATTCTCAGTGGATTTAAGAGATGGGAGCTTTACACCTAGAAAGAACGAACAAGTTATTATGCTTGAGGAACTTCCAAGAGTAGAAAAAGATGGCATTTATGTAAATGACATCAAACTGGATACTCTAGAGATAAATAAAGGGATTGCAGTATATGAGAACCAATACTATATTATGGGGCATTTAGGGATTGTCGTTATCGAATATAAAGATTCTAAAGTCAGGGTTAAAGAAGAGTTTTCACCCTATAACATTTGTAGTAGACAAGGGTTCTCCGATAAGAATCCTATCATTTGTCTACCTAACTATGTGACCATTGAATTTAATCAATCAGAAACGGATGTGATTATCTAATGTCCGTTAAAAAACTTACATTATTAGCCATCCTAACTGGGGTTGCTTCCATCATCAATATATTAGAATCCTACGTTCAAATCATCCCTGGCATTCCATTTAAAATAGGATTTTCTAATATTGTTACACTAATCATTATTTATAAGTATGGCGCAAAAGAAGCAGTCATCACGGTCTTACTAAGAATTGTTGTTACAGCATTATATAGCCCTGGAACGTTTAACTATGCCACATTTTCCTTGAGTTTCTCAGGGGCAGTGTTCTCTTTAATTGTCTTAAGCATATTGGTTAAACTCGATTTCTTTGGGATTACAGCGAATTCAACCTTATCGAGTTTATTTCACGTCATTGGGCAATTAGTTGCTGCATCGTTCTTGTTTACGGATGTAGTGGCGTATTATGCCCCACTTATGCTCTTTATTTCTATCCCTGCTGGTATCTTTACAGGCATATTAGCGAATCGCTTCTTGGATAGGACAAAAGACATTTTCATTGATAAAAAGTTCTAAAATAAAAGATATCAAAAATGTTTGTGTATTTAAAATATCTATGATATAATACCTACGCAAACTTACTATGGACATTAAGTCTATGGCGGAAGGAGAATGAATATGAAAGAAAAAATTCATCCAAAATACCAAGTCGCTAAAGTTCACTGTGTAACTTGTGGTAATGAATTTGAAGTCGGATCAGTTTCTAAAGAAATTAGAGTTGATACTTGTTCAAATTGCCACCCATTCTATACAGGACAAGATACATTTACACAAGCTGCAGGCCGTGTGGAACGTTTCAACAAGCGCTATGGTGTTAACAAAGAGAAATAATCACTCATAAGAAATCAAATGCGAGCAATCGCATTTTTTCTTTATATATTGATTTACCATAGGATTATGAATTTCTTACTTTTTGTATTAAAATAATAAGTGGAACTATAGGAGTTTACTAATGAAAAAATCACTATATAGAATCATCTTACTTGGCGTAATTGTATTTTCTCTATTTACAAATACAACTAATATCAAAGCTAATGATAAACCGGATGCGGTTTATTTTGGCTCACACCTTTGTTTAAACTGTCAAGCCGTTGAACAAAGTGGTGTATTCGATCAACTTGCAGAAGAAGGGTATACCGTCTTAAAGTACATGAGTGAAGATGATTTTAATTTATTTGAAGAAATGTTTTCACGATATGCAAGGACATATAACGTACCTAAGAATAAGAACTTGGTGCCTATTTTATATGTAGGTGACACCTATTATGCTGGTGAATCTGACATAATTAATGCAATCCAATCGAATCAAGCTCAAATGATCATGGATGAAAATGAGCTATTGGATCCAGTGGAACTCTTCTATGGAGACATTACCTTTAAAGACTTTATGATGTTGTTAGGATCTACTTTGATTCTAGGGATTCTTGATGCATTTAACCCTTGTGCACTGGCCATGTTACTAATGTTCTTGTCATTTTTAACTGACAAGAAGAATTCTAAGACGATATTAGCCATTTGCATTTCATACATATCAGCAATCTTTGTGACATACTTTATCCTTGGAAGATTCTTATCTTCTGCACTAGGTATGTTACTACCTTATATGAAGATATTCTATGTGGTATTAATACTCTTAGCCTTATTCATTGCCGTACTTAACTTTTTGGATTTCCTATCAGCAAGAAATCAAAAATACAATCAAATCAAGAATCAATTACCAAGACGATTCTTTGTGATTACAAAAAAGATAATGGGGTCTTTCGCACAAAAAGTGGAAGATAATAACCCTATCGTATATGTTTTAGGATTCTTAATTGGGGTATTTGTCGCAATCATTGAATTCCCATGTAGCGGACAAGCATTTGTTGCCTGGACGGCGATTGTCGTCGACAGAACCTCGATGTTTGTATTCTTTAACGTATTGTTACTAATTTATGTGTTATTCTTTGTTTCACCATTGGTTGTCATTACCATTATCAGTTTAAGAACGAAGAATGTAGGGTCTATTTCTAACTTTGTAAGAACAAGACTAGACATCATTAAATTAATAAATGCAATTGTCTTCTTAGGGGTTGCCATATATTACATCTATAGAGTCTTTATTGGAGGCCTTATATGAAAATCAAAAAAATCACCATACTCGATGCATCAGGTAAGAAAGTCTATAAAGGTGGATTGGTTGGCCTAAAATACGATAAAGAGGCAGTTAAACGTGTATGCATTGAAACCTTTAACGATGAAAACCCATGCATCATCCATGAGTCATATGCGTTATCTGTTTTAGCTGATCAGGTAGAATTAATCTTACTGAACCTAAATCGCAATAAGATTTTGATAACAAATGAATTATTAAGTAGTTTGCCAGATGTAGATTTAACTCTTTATTTAGGATTTACAATAGAACTTGAGGTGAAGTAATGCTTTATTTAGATAATGCTGCAACCACAAAGATTGATGACAGTGTATTTGAGGCGATGTTACCCTATTTGAAAGACTCATATGGGAATCCTTCTTCGATGCATAAAAAGGGCATTGAAGCCAAAAAAGCGATTAATGATGCAAGAAAGTCAATTGCTAAACACTTAAACTGTAGTCATGATTCTTTGGTATTTACCCAAAGTGGAACGATGGCAATCAATTTAGCCATTAAGGGACTTTCCATGATGAATCAGAATAAAACAGAGATCATCACCACAAAGATTGACCATAAAGCAACCATAAGCACGTGTAAGTATTTAGAAACACAAGGGTTTAAGGTTACCTATTTAGATGTGAATCGAGAAGGGTATATTAATTTAGAGGATTTAAGAAAAGCGATCACGACTAAAACGCTATTAGTCTCAATTATATGGGCAAATAACGAGATTGGTGTCATCCAAAATGTGAGTGAAATTCTTAAGGTTACGAAAGAAAAAGGCGTATATCTTCATTTAGATGCGGTTCAAATGTTGCCACACTACTCAATTGATTTAGAATCTCTACCAGTAGACTTAATGAGTTTTTCTGCACATAAACTATTTGGGCCTAAGGGCATTGGGTTACTATATCATCGTCCTGGAATGGCGTTAAGTCCACTGATCCATGGGGCTACACAAGAATTCGGACTTAATGCAGGAACAGAAAATGTTTCTGGGATTATTGGGTTTTCCAAAGCGGTAGAAAATGCTTATACCTATTATCATAAGAAACAAGAAGCGTTAAAAGAGAAAACAGACTTACTAGAAAAGAAGCTTCTTGAAACATTCCCTTGTTATATTAATGGACCAAAGTCCAATAGACTTCCTGGATTATTGTCTGTTTCATTTAAGGATCAAAAAGGGCATGAACTTGCTTATGAACTATCCAAGAAGGGCATATACGTCTCAACAGGGAGTGCGTGCAATGAATCCAGTATAGAATTATCCCATGTGATAAAAGCGATTACGGATGATACGCCTGGGGTTATTCGTTTCTCATTAGCATACGACCTTACTAATGAAGATATAGATTATATCATTCAGTCACTAAAGGACCTATTAGAATAAAGCACAGTTTGTGCTTTTTTTCTTCTATTCTATTCGTTTTCTACTCGACTGAACACTTATGGGAAATTTTTGATGATTTACTTATTATAGCCATTTAATATATGATAAAAATCGTTCTCATGATAAAATATTTATAGGAGGGATAAGATGAAAAAAGTAATTATTGTCGGTGCTGGCACTGCTGGATTAGCATCAGGGATTCGTCTGTTAAAAGATGGTTTTGATGTTGAAATTTATGAGAAAAATGAAAAACCTGGCGGAAGAATGTTTCGTATTGAAGAAAAAGGGTTTCAATTTGATGTCGGTCCTACGATTGTTATGATGCCAGAGCTCTATAGAGAAGTCTTTGAGTATTCAGGTGCGAATCCGAATGACTATTTAGACATGTCCTTATTAAACCCATTTAATACAATTTATTATCCAGATGGAACTAAACTAGAGATATCAAGTGAATTACCTTCCTTAATTAGACAACTTGAACAGTTTGGTCCCGCAGAAACCAAAGGCTACTTAGACTATTTATCCAGTGTTTATGAACGTTATCAACGTGTAAAAAATCACTTCTTAGACAAATCATACAGAAGCGCTTGGGGATTTTTTAATCCCAAGTCGTTATATCAAGCCTATAAACTAAAGACATTAAATAGTGCATACACCTCGATTTCTAGGTTTGTCAAAGATGAAAAACTAAGACAAGCTTTATCATTTCAAACGTTATATATTGGCGTATCTCCTTATTCTGGACCTTCAATTTATACCATCATTCCGATGATTGAACTTCTTTATGGCGTTTGGTATATCAAAGGTGGTATGTATCAAATGACGAAAGCCTTAGAACGTAGATTTTTGGAAATGGGTGGAGTGATTAATTATAACTCACCAGTTGAAGAGATTTTATTGGTTGGAAATAAGACTGCAGGTGTTTTGGTCAATGGAAAACCTAGATATGGTGAGATTGTATTATGTAATGCAGACTTCCCATACGCGATGAAAAACCTCATCAAAGATGAGTCAAAAAAAGGCAAGTATAAGACAAGCAAAATCGATACGATGAAGTATTCTACCTCATCCTTTATTCTGTATTTAGGACTTAATAAGAAATACAAAACCAATGTTCACTCCATTAGATTTGCAGAAGATTTCAAGAGAAATATCGACGAACTTGATAATGGGACTTTACCGATGGATCCATCGTTTTACATGTATAGTCCATCTCAAATTGATCCAACGATTGCCCCTAATGGAAAGGAACTTATTTACGTCTTAGTGCCAGTGCCTAATATGCAGAAAGGCAAAAGCGAATGGACAACCGATGAGGTTGAAACGTATAAGAACTTGGTATTGAATAAGATTGAAAAAATCAAAGGATTTGAAGACGTTAAGGACCATATTGAAGTACTAAAAACATTTACACCAAAAACATTCAACTATAAATTCAACTTAGAGTATTCAGCAACTTTCGGACTAAAACCAATACTTACTCAAAGTGTATATTTTAGACCACAAAATAAGTTCAAAACGATTGATAACCTTTATTTTGCAGGCAGTTCAAATCACCCTGGTGCAGGCGTTCCAATTGTACTGGCCAGTGCACAACTTGCATGTAAAGAGATTTTAAAGGACCATAAACCAAATGAATAACATCCTTAGTCTATTAGAAAATAATGCGTCAATCCGGATTATCCTAGGTGTCGTTTTATTTGTGGTTATATACTTTCTTATAAGACCATTAATCGATGATTTTAGATGTAAGAGATCGATTCAAAAGAACTCAAAAACATTTTATAAAGCTTTTTCTCAACTAAAGGAAAAGAAGAAACGAAAAGCCATTTATGCAGTTTATACTTTTTGTAGGATTGCCGATGATTTAGTAGATGAACATAGAGATCTAGAAGGCATCCATAGACTCGAAAGAGAACTGGAACTCTATATCATTAAAGACATTAGGAAATCTTATATGTGGCGAAGTCTATATCGCCACACAAAGCCATTTTACGACAAGTTTGATTATAAGCCTTTTAAGGATATGATTAAAGGTCAGAAGATGGATTTAGACTTTAGAGGCTATGAAACAACAGAGGATTTACTTATGTATTGTTACCACGTAGCGTCTACAGTAGGATTGATGTTAACACCGATCTTAGCATATGAAAATCAAGATTCACTGAAAGACTTCTCAATCAACCTTGGGTATGCGATGCAAATCACTAATATCTTAAGAGATATCGGGGAAGATTATAAAAAAGGCAGAGTCTATATTCCGAGAAAAGCCATGGAAGAAGCAAACTACTCCCTAAGTGATTTAATCAGTGGTAGAATAAATAAAGAATTTATTAGTATGTTTGAAAAACTGGCACTCATTGCTGAGACAAACTTCGATAATGCTTTAAAAGATTGTGTGTTATTTCCGATGGATGCGAGAGTACCACTCTCACTTGCCATCCTCCTTTATAAAGAAATCATTAACGTAATTAGAGAAAACGACTACGATGTATTCACCAAAAGAGCCATAACGAGTAGTGAAAGAAAAAAAGAGATCATCGAATCATTTTTAAAGACGATATAAGTTATGGAGGCTATATGAATCTATTGGGATTAGGATTATCATATGTATTAGTGTTTCTTGTTATAGGGTTATCTACACTATTACAGAAGAAGGGGTTACTAGCTGATGAGGGCGCAAGAAAATTCATCCATATAGGCGTGTCCAATTGGTGGATATTAGCCATGTTTACGTTTGATTTATGGTATATTGCCGTGATTGCGCCAATAACATTTGTACTGTTAAACTATTATTCTTACAAGACTAACCTAATTAAATCCATGGAACGTAGTGGTAAGGGTAATTTAGGCACTGTTTATTTCCCGATTTCGTTGGTGATTTTAGTACTAATAGGATTTGGGCTAAAAAGCGATTTGGCCAGATTCGATATTCCAATATTAGTATTAGTAGGCGCAGTAGGGATTCTAACACTAGGTTATGGCGATGGGCTTGCTGCTGTAATCGGTAAGAAGTATGGCAAATACAAAATCGTCAATGACAAATCCATTTTAGGATCTCTTTCGATGTTGGTAGTCACTTTTGTAGTGGTTACTTTTATCTCACTCATTCATTTGAACTTACCAATGTCATTATTAGTAGGATTAACGATTGCTGTTATTGCAACCGCAGTTGAGTTATTTACACCTAAAGGTTTAGATAACCTAACCGTTCCATTAGTTTCAAGTCTGATGTATTATTTATTGTTATTATTTTGATCTTGGATCACAAGGGGTGTATTTATGTTTGAAGCAGTGATAATAGGTATTATTATCAGTTTGGTTGTAGCGTTTTTAGCTTATTTAAAAAAGTCACTCACAATAGATGGTTTGATTACAGCTACAATCTTAGGTGCTGTTATCTACGCATTTGGTGGGTTTGTTGTTTGGATTGCGTTAATTATGTTCTTTGTTTCATCCAGTATCATCACGAAAATACATGAACGTAATAACAAGGATTCTAAAGGCAGAAATGCCCTTCAAGTGATTGCAAATAGTTTAATCACTTCTATGTTTTCAATCATTTTCTACATCACCAAAAATGATATGTTTATGATCGCTTCAGTCATATCTGTAGCAGCATCTAATGCAGATACCTGGGCAAGTGAAATAGGAATACTATCTAAAGGTAAGACTTATTCGATCATTACATTTAAAGTAGTTGAAAAAGGAATATCTGGCGCAGTTTCTAGACTAGGTACTCTAGCATCATTTGTTGGTGCACTGTTTATTGGATTGGTGTTCTTTACCTTCTACGGAATCACAAATGAAATATCTGTGATATTGCTATTTTACGCGCTTATCATTACGTTGGGTGGATTTGTAGGATGTCTGGTAGACAGTTATTTAGGGGCACTCGTTCAAGCTAAGTATAGAGGGATTCAATCAGGAATTATTACAGAGAAACCATTTCTAGAAGGTGAGAAAGTTGTTCTTTCAAGTGGGATTTCTTGGATTACGAATGATGCTGTTAACTTTTTGAGTGGGTTATCTTCAACGCTTGTGTCTATGCTTGTGATGGTCTTATAGCTAATTATTGAGCCGTTTTTATTTTCATTTACTTTCATAAGAATTAGGGGTTGAAAGATTGGTTCAAATCCGTATACTAGATTGTAGGGAGTGATACTATGCATCAACCAATATATGGTGGCTGGATTGAAGTTGTATGCGGACCAATGTTCGCTGGTAAGACAGAAGAAATAATTAGACGTATACGTCGTTTAGAGTATGCGAAGAAGAATGTTTTAGTTTTTAAACCAAGCATTGATAACAGATACTCTGAATCAGAAATAGTATCACACAACAAAACAAAAGCTAAATCGATTAACATCACTAAAGCTAGAGAGATATTAAACTATATTGGTGACTCTGTTGACGCAGTAGTCATTGATGAAGCTCAATTTATGGACAATGACATTATCCAAGTGGCTGAGCAACTCGCTAATCAAAACATTAGAGTGATTGTTGGCGGTCTGGATAGAGACTTTAGGGGTGAACCATTCGGACCAATGCCACAACTACTGGCATTAGCTGAGTTCGTGACTAAATTAACGGCGATTTGTGTTGTATCTGGACAACCTGCTACAAGAACACAGCGCTTAATTAATGGAAAACCTGCATCTTACAATGACCCAATCGTCTTAGTAGGGGCCAGTGAATCCTATGAACCTAGAAGTCGCGAATACCATGAAGTGAGAGACTTACCTAAGAAATTATGAGTAAATCTCACGAGTATTACATGTCACTTGCATTAAAAGAAGCACAAAAAGCTTATCTTCAGGATGAAGTCCCGATCGGCTGTGTGATTGTTTTAGATGACAAAGTGATTGCTAAAGGGTATAATCAAAGAGTCAAAAAAGAAAGAACCTTTGCACATGCAGAAATGATTGCAATAGAAAAGGCGAACAAGAAGCTCGGATCATGGAGACTAGAAGATACAGCGATTTATGTGACTTTAGAACCTTGTCCAATGTGTGCTGGCGCAATCATTCAATCTAGAATCCAAAACCTCTATTTTGGGGCTTATGATCCTAAGGGTGGCGTTGGTGGTTCGAAAATAAATTTGTTTGACATCAAATTTAATCACCAAGTTAATGTATTTGGTGGTATACTAGAAAAAGAATCGTCGGATTTATTAAAATCCTTCTTCAAAAAATTAAGAGATAAATGAGTATCCCTATGAGGCACCATCATTCAATGCTATCGTGTGAACCTGGTCAGGTCTTGATCGAAGCAGCCATAAGCATTGGTAGGATGTGGGTGATGGTGCCTGATAGGGATACCTTTTTTTTATTTTATTTGAAAACTTTGACAGTCATTGTTCTCTAATCGAATATCAATTGATCAATTTCTTAACGCTTATACTAGAAGGTGTAAATTGCGATAATGTTAGCTTTATTTTCTGTTCATGTTTTCAAATTGATAAAAACGAAAAAACCGGGGTAGAAAATACTTTTATTACGGTTTCATTAGTGGTACAATAAAAATACTTGACTGTAAAGAAACCCTTTACACAAAATCGATAGAAAAAGAGGAAAGCAAATGAAGTTATTTAGAGTGTTTGTATTGTTACTCTTTGTTTTCGCTTTGTATGCGTGCAATGGCGAAAATATCAATGTAACACACGAACAAGTATTTTCCAAGTTATCTTTGACTTATGCTGAAGGCGAGTCTAAAGAAGGCGTCACAAAAGACATTGAATTAACTGTGTCTGAATTTGTAGGGCAAGGTGTAAAACTAGAATGGGAGTCTAGCAATACAGCCTTTGCAAAAATTGAAAGTAATTTAGTTAAAATCACGCAACCAACAGATGAAAATGTGTCTGTGACAATTAAAGCAAAAGTTACTATTGGGGAAAAAGTTTTAGATAAAGACTTTACTTTTACTATACTTAAAAAAGTAGACATCATTGTTGAAGATAAAGTAGCGCCAGTAATTACTGGGGCTAAAGATTTAACGGTATCCGTAGACGCGACAGTTGATCTATTAGAGGGTGTTTCTGCTTTAGATGATGTAGACGGATCTGTAGTTGTTACAGTAGATGATTCAAAACTAGACCTATCCAAAGCTGGTGTTTATGAAGTCACATATAGTGCAGTAGACTCTAGCAAAAATGAAGCAACCATAAAAGTATTTGTTACTGTAGAAGCTGTAGTGGTTGAAGATGAAATCGCACCAGTAATTAAAGGTGCTAAGAACTTAACCGTAAGCGTTGGTGCTACAGTTAATCTATTGGCTGGGATTACAGCTTTAGATGATGTAGACGGATCTGTAGTTGTTACAGTAGATGATTCAAAACTAGACTTATCCAAAGCTGGTGTTTATGAAGTCACATATAGTGCAGTAGACTCTAGCAAAAATGAAGCAACCATAAAAGTATTTGTTACTGTAGAAGCTGTAG
This sequence comes from Paracholeplasma morum, assembly GCF_016907055.1. Taxonomy (NCBI): domain Bacteria; kingdom Bacillati; phylum Mycoplasmatota; class Mollicutes; order Acholeplasmatales; family Acholeplasmataceae; genus Paracholeplasma; species Paracholeplasma morum. The sequence goes on along the minus strand of NZ_JAFBBG010000002.1, from coordinate 11,585 downwards.
TGGTTGAAGATGAAAACGCACCAGTAATTAAAGGTGCTAAGAACTTAACTGTAAGCGTTGGTGCTACAGTTAATCTATTGGCTGGGATTACAGCTTTAGATGATGTAGACGGATCTGTAGTTGTTACAGTAGATGATTCAAAACTAGACTTATCCAAAGCTGGTGTTTATGAAGTCACATATAGTGCAGTAGACTCTAGCGATAACTTATCCACTGTAAGAATTCTTGTTACAGTGGAAGAAACTTATTCAGCGGATCAATTTACAGAAAACTTTAGTACAATTCCATCAACTGGATCCAGTTATAAGTATGGTGTATTTGTAGGTGTTAATAACTCAGCATGGAGCTTTGAATATATGAGAAGCGACCAAGCATTAGACGGATTAGCCCTTACATTTGGTGCAGATAAAACAGCTAAACTTGAAGGGATTATTCAAGGCGGCGTTACAGAAATCACACTTCAAATGAAACATGCATTCTCAGGAGGTGATTTCCGTGAAGTTTCAGTTTATGTTAACAATGAACTGGTTAAAATCATCGGTGTCGATTCAAGTTCTGTGGATTATGTAATAGATGGTTTAAATGTGACTGGAGAGTTCGTATTTGAACTTAGAAACACAGGAGGATTCCGTGTTACTGTAGATAACATCACATTCAAGTCTAAAGCATTAACAGAAGAAGGCATTGCAATTCAAAAAGATATTAAAGAGTTCGTTTTCCCTTCATTAATTATGGAAGAAAGCCAAATCGAATTCTTAAGTGTTGGATCTAATGGATCAGAAATTACTTATGATTATGCACTAGAATCAGATCCAAATAATTTATTGATTGATCTTTCTACAGGGCTAATCTCAATGCCAACAAACGGACAAGTAAAAGTAGCATTATTAGTTACCTTCACTAACAAGACAGAATCTAAATCGATTATTGTTGAAGTAACACTTGGAGAAGGCGATCCAATCACTGTTAGCCAAGCGGTTAATGCTGCAGGTGCTGTTAAATTCAGTGGTATCCTTTCGGCTTTCGTAGTTGAAGGGTCAAAGATTAGAGCTTTCTTACAAGACCAATCCAAAGGTATTGAAGTTGAATTGCCGCTTTCTGAGTTATCTAACTTAGAAATCGGCTATAGCTATTTAATTAAAGGTAGTGTGGCGAATGCCCTTGTTAGTAATGTCTCTTCTATTGAGAAGAAAACACTTGGACAAGTAACTACAAAACCAGCTACTGTAGAGTCACTATCTACACAATTATCACAATTAGTCACCTTTAATGGTATTGTATATAAAGATTTTGAATCAGGCGATTTGTCTGTTGTGGTTAATGATGGAATCATTGTGTCATTCAATCAACTTGATGTAAATCCATTTGATGGCTATATGCTTGGTGATTCAGTCACTCTTAAAGGTATTGTCGTTAAGGTTGAAGGGACTTACAAAGTATTAGTCACTGATGAAGCTAAAGCCATTAACAATGGTTTTGATAAAGTACTATTTGAAGAAACCGTATTAGAAGGGTTAAAACTTGCGGACTATATTGAAACACAAATTAGCTTAAACCTTTTAAGTGTTGATCCTATATTTGGTTTAGCAATTGTTTGGACATCAAGCAATCAAGCTGTAATGAATAACTCTGGTGTACTTGTCGAACAAGACGAACCAATCTCAATTGTATTAAGCTATTCAATCTATGATGGGTCAGATGTAATTTATTCAGGGACGATTGATGTTCATGTCACAACAGGTATTATTCTTTCTGCATACTATTCGGATGCACAAGGATTAACTGGGGTAACGTTAGTGGAAACTCTAACAAGCATCATCTCTCGTAACTATAAAGGCATCGGGTATTCATCAACGAACGCTGTATTAGAGATTTCAGATAAACATCCTAGTGGATCTGGTTACTTAGGGATTTATGACCACGTATCGATTACTGGTTATAATAAAGAACACGTATGGCCACAATCATCATTCTCTAAAGCGTCTCCATATGTATCAGACATGCACCACTTAAGAATCTCTAATAGTAAGACTAATAGTACAAGAAGTAACTACTATTTCAACTTACCAATTAAGACTACAACCGCTTGGGAAGTAGGATCTAACAGATTCTTCCCAGGAGATTTAGACAAAGGTGATATTGCGAGAATGCTTATGTATATGGCGGTAAGATATCGTAATGATGGGTTCAAACTGATTGTTGCACAATCTGGCAGAACCTCTGACTTACCTGCTAGAACCATGGGTAACTTGGCTGTCTTATTAGGCTGGCATTTAGAAGATCCAGTAGATGCATTTGAAATTAACCGTAATAATGTAATTTACGGTACACAAAAGAACCGTAACCCATTCATTGATCATCCTGAATTATTCGAAGAAGTCTTTGATGTGTTTATGGCTGAAGACAAAAAACGTTTAGCAAGAGAATCACATAAAGTTGAGCGTATATCACTTGAAGTAGATTTAACACTCGAATTTGAAATGATAGCAGTATTACCACAACTTATCATCGAGAATAGAGAGTTTATCAACTAAGCCACCTAAAACGATTTATGCTAAAAACCCCATAATTTTTGGGGTTTTTATTGGCTTTAATGTCATCGCTTTTTCGAAATATGGTATAATACCATTTGGAGGATGTATACTATGAAATTACAATATGGCATTTATAAACAATTAAATAACCCTAAAGAGGTACAAACAACAGATAATAAAACGGTAGAAATCCATTCTATGAACGAAACAAGCTATTTAGCTAAGTTTGCAGGAAAAGGACAATTTGCAGTTTGGACAAGTGATTCAAAGAACTTCAAATTACTCATTGAAGATGGGTACTACAACGCAATGAAGGAACTATATGGCAAACGTGCTAACTTAGTTTGGATTAAGTTCTATGAAAAAGCAGATAAAATCCGTTTTGGCTTAATGTATAAAATGGTTTTCCCATTAATCGGGGTAGCGATGTTGTTGGCGGTGTTATTTTCAACACTTAAAGCACTTCAACCTTATCAAACCTACGGATTAATTGGGATTTTAGCGATTGTTTTAATAACGAACATGGCTCAAACTTCGATTATGAGAAAGAAGATTGAACAAGTCAGAAGCGAATCAATCAAAGACATCAAGATGATTGTTGGTGAAAATAAGTTTAAAGAACTTTTAGAAAACCAACAAAAGTATTATGATTCTTATTTCAAGTTTGAAGAAGTAAAAGAAGAGGCGACTACTGAAGAAAAACCTTCAGATGAAAATAAATAAGCGAGGAAATTATGGAACATTTAGATCAACTTAGTATCAATTCGTTACGTTTTTTAGGTGTTGATGCGATTAATAAAGCAAATTCAGGACACCCAGGGATTGTATTAGGCGCTGCCCCAATGGCACATGTACTTTACACACGTTTTTTGAAGGCATTTCCTAAGAAATCCAATTGGTTTAACAGAGATAGATTTATCCTTAGTGCAGGACACGGCTCCATGTTGCTATATGGATTAAATCATTTGTCAGGGTATCAATTATCAATCGAAGACTTAAAGCACTTCAGACAAATTGGTAAAACACCAGGGCACCCAGAATATGGTCACACAGATGGCGTTGAAACGACCTCAGGTCCACTTGGACAAGGGATTTCTAATGGCGTTGGTATGGCGATAGCTGAAACGCATTTAGCAGCAAAATTCAATAAAGAAGGCTATGAAGTCGTTGACCACTTTACTTATGTATTATGTGGCGATGGCGACTTACAAGAAGGGGTGGCTTTAGAAGCATTATCTCTAGCTGGACATTTAGGATTAGGCAAATTAATCGTTTTATTTGACTCAAACGACATTCAATTAGATGGAAAAACTGATTTAGCATTCTCAGACGATCATAAGAAAAAGTTCGAATCTATGAACTGGCATTATCAAAAGGTTTCAGACGGCAATGACCTAATGGCCATCAATAAAGCCATTAAGAAAGCACAAAAAGAAACCGATAAACCAAGTGTGATTGAAGTTAAAACAATCATTGGTTATGGCACGTCTTTAGCAGGAACATCCAATGTTCACGGTTCTCCAATTGGTGAAGAAAAAGCAAACGAGTTAAGAAAAAACCTTAACTGGTCTTATGCACCATTTGAAGTGCCACAAGAAGTTTATGGCTTCTATAAGACAAAAGTTTATAACAGAGGCTCACGTGCTTACAAGAAATGGATTAACATGATTTCTGATTACCAAGAAGCTTATCCACAAGAAGCACAACAACTAAAAGCATTTATCCAAGAACAAGATTCATTAGAACTTAAAGACTTGCCAACCTTTGAAGTAGGCTCTATGGTAGCTACAAGAAGCGCATCAGGTAAAGTGTTAGATGGCTTGTCTAAGAAATATCCAAACATTATTGGTGGATCTGCCGACTTAACAGCTTCAACTAAAGCAAAAGGCGCAGATGGACACTACAGCAAGACTAACCGTTTAGGTAGAAACATTAACTTCGGTGTTAGAGAACATGCTATGGGCGCTATCACTAATGGTATTGTTTTACATGGAGGTTTAAAAGCATTCTCTGGCGCATTCTTTGTGTTCTCAGACTATATGAAACCTTCAATTCGTTTAGCAGCACTTATGCAAATTCCATCGATTTTCGTATTCTCACATGATACGATTGCCGTTGGTGAAGATGGACCTACCCATGAACCAATTGAACAATTGGCAGGCTTAAGAGTCATTCCAGGTTTAAACGTTATTAGACCAGCGGATGCTAACGAAACTAAAGCTGCATGGTTATGGGCAGTTAAACAACATAAAACGCCAACAGCGATTATCCTAACGCGTCAAAATGTTCCAACTTTACCATGTGTACCTTTCGAAACATTTGAAAAGGGCGCATTCGTAGTAAGTAAAGAACACGAAAGACTAGATGGTATCTTACTAGCTGCAGGTAGCGAAGTGAGTTTAGCAATCGAAGCTCAAAAAGTACTTAAGGACTTAGGAAAAGACGTTAGAGTTGTTTCAATGCCAAGCCATTACTTATTTGAAAAACAAGATAAAGCCTACCAAGAATCCATCTTACCTTCAAACGTTAAGACATTGGCAATTGAAATGGGATCCAGTCAATCTTGGTATAAATACACTAAACATGTATTCGGTATTGATAGATATGGTCTATCTGCACCACTAGAAGTTGTTATTAAAGCCTTTGGATTCACAAAGGAAAAAGTAGCAGAAACATTTGTAAAATTGTAAAAGGCGAGCAATCGCCTTTCTTTTACTTTGTAATTAGGTTGTAATGAACCTAACTTATTGGTAGAATTATTAATCGGGAAGTGATATTATGTATGATTTAATCGTAGTAGGGGGAGGCCATGCTGGCATTGAAGCAGCACTCGCCGGGGCAAGAATGGGTATTAATACCTTATTAGTTACCGGTAAATTAGATAGAGTCGGCGCAATGAGTTGTAATCCATCTATTGGTGGACCTGCAAAAGGCATTGTTGTTCGTGAAATTGATGCATTAGGTGGGCAAATGGCTAGAAGTGCCGATAAAGGGCAAATTCAAATGAAGATGCTTAATTTGTCAAAAGGTCCAGCAGTATGGGCATTAAGAGCACAAATTGACAAACTTGAATACCCAAAAATCATGTTAGACGTATTACAAAATACGCCTAATTTAACATTGCTTGAAGCCTTAGTAGATGAACTGATCATTGAAGAAGGTAAAGCCAAAGGGATTAAACTAGAAAATGGAGAGCAAATAAGCTCCAAAACAGTCGTCATTACCACAGGAACCTATTTACATAGTCGTATCTTAATTGGTCATGTCGCAACCACTTCCGGACCAGATAATCAACCAACAACCTTTGGGATTAGCGGACAACTTAAACGTTTAGGGTTTGAAATTGTCAGACTAAAGACAGGTACACCACCTCGTATCTTAAAATCTTCAATTAACTATGATGTTACAACCCCTCAATATGCAGATGATAAATTCCAAACCTTTTCATTTGATCCAGAAATTAAAGAAATGGGTCATCAAGAACCATGTTTCTTAACACATACCAACTTAAACACACATGGAATTATTACCCTAAATCTAGATGCAAGTGCAATGTATGGTGGGATTGTTGAAGGGGTAGGACCTAGATACTGTCCATCGATTGAAGATAAAGTGGTTCGTTTTTCTGATAAAGAACGTCACCAAATCTTCTTAGAACCAGAATCGATGGCATTGGATGAGATTTACGTTCAAGGGTTATCAACCAGTATGCCAAGAGACGTTCAAGAACGTATCGTTCACTCAGTCAAAGGACTAGAAAATGCAATTATAACTAAATATGCTTACGCCATTGAGTATGATGCAATCAACCCTACTCAACTCTTTCAATCCTTAGAAACCAGATTAGTTGAAAACTTATTTTGTGCTGGACAAATTAACGGAACCTCCGGGTATGAAGAAGCCGCAGGACAAGGAATAATGGCAGGGATTAACGCTGTCTTGAAAGTACGTGGTGAAAAACCATTTATCTTAAAACGTAATGAAGCCTATATTGGTGTCTTAATTGATGACTTAATCACAAAAGGCACAAAAGAACCTTATCGTTTATTAACATCAAGAGCAGAACATAGATTATTACTAAGACATGACAATGCAGACATCAGACTACGTGAATATGGGTATCAATTAGGATTACTTGATCAAGAACGTTATGATAAGTTCTTAGCGAAGAAACAAGACATTGAAACCTTAAAAGAAACGTTAAAAACCGTATATATCAATCCAACTGAAGAAAACAATCAATTGATTAGAAGTACCGGTTCAGCAAAACTTAATGACAGAACCACACTTTATGAACTATTAAAACGCCCACAAATTCGTTATAATATGATTAATGAGTTCTATCCAAACACTTATAGTGAAGCGGTATTAGAACAAGTAGAGATTCAGATCAAATACTCAGGATACATCGATAAAGCTCAAAAAGAAGCAGAAAAGATGATTAGAGTGGATGATAAACCAATTCCAACAGATATTAACTACGACTTAATTAGAAACCTAGCAATTGAAGCTAGAGATAAACTGAAGAAAATTAGACCAATGACACTTGGCCAAGCATCCCGAATCAGTGGTGTTAACCCAAGTGACATCTCAATTTTATTAGTTTATCTAGAATCCTTGAGGTAATATGAACATATTTTCATCACTGGGTATCACTCCAACGGATAGCCAATTAGAAAAACTAGATCAGTATTATGCCTTTTTAACAGAGAAGAATGCTGTTATGAATTTGACTGCAATCACAGATTTAGAAGGCGTTTACTACAAACATTTCTACGATTCTTTAAGTCTATCCAAAGGGATTGACTTATCTAAAGTAGATACTATGCTTGATATTGGATCAGGCGCTGGTTTTCCGGGGATTGTTATAAAGATCTTTTATCCAAATGTAAAACTAACCATCGTTGATTCGCTTAACAAACGCATCACGTTTCTCGGGGAACTGCTTAATCACTTAGGCATTAATGATGTTGAATTGGTTGCGGATAGAGCCGAAAACTTTGTATTACAAAGAAGAAACCATTATGATCTAGTAACGGCTAGGGCAGTAGCGCCCATTAATATATTAGATGAACTTGCGTTACCGTTTGTGAAAACAGGCGGGTATCTTGTCGCAATGAAGGCATCTAATCTAGAAGAAGAACTTAACCTTGCGAAACGTGGAATTGGCATCCTAGGTGGGAAAGTAGAAGAAATCATCTCTTTTTTACTTCCAAATGGGTATGGTGAAAGACACTTATTGAAAGTAAAAAAGATTAAAGAAAACAATCATTATCCAAGGGCATTTAAAGATATTAAGAAAAAACCATTATAGGAGGTCCTTATGGGCAAAGTCATTTCCGTAGCCAATCAAAAAGGTGGAGTAGGAAAAACAACAACCAGTGTCAATTTAGCAGCTTCTCTTGCATATTACGGTAAGAAAGTCTTGTTGATTGATTTTGATGCACAAGGATCTGCAACTACGAGTTTAGGGATAAACAGAAGTAAGCTGACAGGGAATTTGTATGACGCATTAATGGGCATCAAAACCATAAAAGAAGTGATTATTCCCATTCAAGTAGCCGACAAAAAAACACTAGATTTAGTACCAGCTACCATAGATTTAGCTGGAATCGATATGAAGTTATTAGAACAAAACGACCACACATTTGTATTGGATAGCATTGTTGCCAAAGTCAAAGCTCAATACGATTATGTTTTAATCGATTGTGCACCGGCATTAGGCATTTCAACCCTAAATGCGCTTTATGCATCTGATTCTGTTTTAATTCCAATCCAGTGTCAATTCTTAGCCATAGATGGGTTAACTCAACTTCTAAATACCATTCGAGTGGTACAAAAGAATTTGAAAGTTAATAAGCGCGAGTTAACAATCGAAGGCGTATTATTAACCATGTTAGACAAAAGAACCAAAGCGGGTTGGGCAATTGTTAATGAAGTCAAGGAATACTTCCAAGAAGGCGTATTCAAAACCTTTATTACCAGTAATGTTGCTGCACAAGTTGCTCCAACATATGGCGTACCGATATTAACCTATGCACCGAAATCCAGTGCTGCAGTACTATATAAATCTTTAGCGAAGGAGTTAATCGAGAACAATGAAAACAAATAGTAAAGTTCTAGGCCGTGGCCTAAAGGATTTGTTGTTAGAAAACACCATTGATGATGTATTAGAAGGTGAAAAAATCGTTGAAATCGCGATTGAAGAGATCACCGCTAACCCATATCAGCCAAGACGTGTGTTTGATCCAGAAAAAATCAATGATTTAGCACAATCTATCGCTGAACATGGGATTTTCCAACCAATTATCGTTAAAGCTGTAAAAGATGGCTACATGATTGTTAGTGGTGAAAGACGTTATCGTGCAGCTAAACAAGTAGGGTTAAAGACCGTACCTTCAATTATTCGTTCATATGATCCAGGTAAAGTCGCTGAGATTTCTTTAGTAGAAAACCTTCAAAGAGAAAACCTATCTCCAATTGAGGAAGCTGAAGCTTATGCCAATATCATGAGAACAATGGAAATCACTCAAAAGTCTCTTTCTGAAAAGATTGGCAAATCCAGAAGCTATGTCACTAACATCTTAGGGTTATTAAACTTACCAGAAGAAGTCCAAACAATGTTACTTAATAACGAGTTATCGATGGCTCATGCAAGAGTGCTTTCAAAATTGGATGACTCATTAAGAATAAAACAACTTGCCAGAAAGATCATCGAACAAGATTTATCTGTAAGACAAATCGAGGCACTTGCACAAAAAGAAGAGAAGACAAACAAACAAAAACGTGAGCCTAAAGCCAAAGTGTATGTCACATACGAACAAACTTTAAAAGATAAGCTCGGTATGAAGACAACAGTCACTGATAAAAAATTAGTGATCAATTACAAGTCTTTAAAAGAATTAGAAGAGCTTGTTGAGAAATTATCTAAATGATGACTTATAAACTCAAGGATTTGATTACGACTAAAAAACCCCATGTTTGTGGCTCAAATACATGGGAAGTCGTGCGTATTGGCGCGGACATAAAAATAAAATGCACGGGTTGCGCGCGTGAGGTAATGATTCCTAAGTACGAACTCGATAAGAAAATTAAGAAATAGAAATCGCGGAAAAACAAAACTTACAAAAAAGTGAGAATAGGTGTTGCATTTTTAATCTATCTAGGTTAGAATAATAAAGCAACCGAACAAACGGGGGGGTAGCGAAGAGGCTAAACGCGGCAGACTGTAAATCTGCTCCCTAAGGGTTCGGCGGTTCGAAACCGTCCCCCCCCACCACTTTTTACATCAGTTAATTCGGGTTTATAAAAGTTTAATTAAACTCTTGACAACCCTGTTTTATGATGTTAAAATATAACAGCACGAATTAAGGTGCATGTTGCAAAATAGGTCTTTGAAAACTGAATAATGATGAGGAAATTTATTACAAACAAAATAAAACGGATCTGGATGAAAAGACAGATAACAAATAAGAGCTAATTCTTACAATTCAAATATTTTTTGGAGAGTTTGATCCTGGCTCAGGATGAACGCTGGCGGCGTGCCTAATACATGCAAGTCGAACGCATTACTTCGGTAGTGAGTGGCGAACGGGTGAGTAACACGTAGGTAACTTACCTCTAAGACGAGGATAACGACTGGAAACGGTCGCTAAAACTGGATAGGATCATTTGAGGCATCTCGAATGATTTAAAGGGGCTTTCAAGCCACACTTAGAGAAAGGCCTGCGGCGCATTAGCTAGTTGGTGGGGTAGAGGCCTACCAAGGCGATGATGCGTAGCCGGACTGAGAGGTCGAACGGCCACATTGGGACTGAGACACGGCCCAAACTCCTACGGGAGGCAGCAGTAGGGAATTTTCGGCAATGGGGGAAACCCTGACCGAGCAACGCCGCGTGAATGAAGACGTATTTCGGTATGTAAAGTTCTTTTATTAAGGAAGAATGTCACGGATAGGAAATGATCTGTGAGTGACGGTACTTAATGAATAAGCCCCGGCTAACTATGTGCCAGCAGCCGCGGTAATACATAGGGGGCAAGCGTTATCCGGAATTATTGGGCGTAAAGGGTGCGTAGGCGGTCTATTAAGTTTAAGGTATAAGTGCAAGGCTCAACCTTGTGAGGCTTTAGAAACTGGTAGGCTAGAGATAGATAGAGGCAAGTGGAATTCCATGTGTAGCGGTAAAATGCGTAAATATATGGAGGAACACCAGTGGCGAAGGCGGCTTGCTGGGTCTATACTGACGCTGAGGCACGAAAGCGTGGGGAGCAAACAGGATTAGATACCCTGGTAGTCCACGCCGTAAACGATGAGTACTAAGTGTTGGGGGAACCCAGTGCTGTAGTTAACATATTAAGTACTCCGCCTGAGTAGTACGTACGCAAGTATGAAACTCAAAGGAATTGACGGGACCCCGCACAAGCGGTGGATCATGTTGTTTAATTCGAAGATACACGAAAAACCTTACCAGGTCTTGACATACTCTGCAAAGCTATAGAGATATAGTGGAGGTTAACAGATGTACAGGTGGTGCATGGTTGTCGTCAGCTCGTGTCGTGAGATGTTGGGTTAAGTCCCGCAACGAGCGCAACCCTTATTGCTAGTTACCATCATTAAGTTGGGGACTCTAGCGAGACTGCCAGTGATAAACTGGAGGAAGGTGGGGATGACGTCAAATCATCATGCCCCTTATGACCTGGGCTACAAACGTGATACAATGGCTGGAACAAAGAGAAGCGAAGCAGTGATGTGGAGCCAAACTCATAAAAACAGTCTCAGTTCGAATTGGAGTCTGCAACTCGACTCCATGAAGTCGGAATCGCTAGTAATCGCGAATCAGCATGTCGCGGTGAATACGTTCTCGGGGTTTGTACACACCGCCCGTCAAACCACGAAAGTTGATAATACCCAACGCCGGTGGCCTAACCGTAAGGAGGGAGCCGTCTAAGGTAGGATCAATGATTGGGGTTAAGTCGTAACAAGGTATCCCTACGGGAACGTGGGGATGGATCACCTCCTTTCTAAGGAAAACATGACTTAAGAAGTCGAGC